>NZ_KV805016.1:0-94367 GCF_001811515.1 Corynebacterium sp. HMSC076G08
ATAGGGTGTCCACTAAACGAGGGTAACCTCAGGTCTTTGACGGCGGGATCGGCCGAGCGCTCCTGGGGACCGTTCTTATTTTCGTGCCGGGTGCCTTGCTCACGCTCGCCGCTTTGCATCTGTGGACGCGCTGGAATCATCTTGGTTGGCTGCGCGGCGCGTTCACCGCCATCAATGCAGCCGTGGTCGGCCTGCTCATCGCGGCGCTGTGGGACCCCATTATCACCCACGGGGTTACGGGGTGGGCTTCGGTGCTTATCGCTGTCAGCGCAGGTGTAGCACTACTGTGCAAAGCCCCGCCGTGGACGGTCGCCGTGGGCGCCGCACTGGCGGGATTCGTGCTGCTTTAGAACAGGGACAAACGCGTCGAGTGGTAGACGCTGCCATAGGGCGCATCGAGACGCACCCAGCGCCCCTTGCCCGCCACGCGCAAGTGACGGGGGATCTTGAGTGATGCGGCAAACCCCGGAATGAGGCCGAGGCTGGTGCAGGCGAAGATCATCCGCATGGGAATCTCCACCTGTGCCTCCGAGTTCTCTACGGTGAGCACGGTCTGATTCAACAAGCTCTGTGGTGGGCCCATCGGTCCAGAGAACTGGCGGGCCAGCTGGCGGCCCTTATCGGCGAGCTCGCGAACGACGTCTACCGGCAAGGAATCGATTTCACGAAACCCCTGCGCCGGCGGTAACGCGCCTGGCCACGATGGATCGCGCGCAGGCCCCAGCGAAAGCTCCACACCGTCCTCCGCAAGGACAGGGTCGGGGGCGGTGTGGAGGGCGTCGGCAAGCGCTTGCGCGGACACCACTGCCCCGTCGCGGCCCACGGTGCCTCCGCACCGCCGTGCCACAACGACCTCGAAGGGCGTCGTGACAAAGACCTCGACCTGGTTGGCGTCATGCTGGCGCAGACGCACCGAGGCTGAGGCATCGAGCCCCGTCGCGCGGGCGAGGAGGGCACGCAGCCCTCCCCCACCGCTGCGCACTCGGAGAGTTTCACTCTCCATGATCGCGCTGCTCATCCAGCTCGACGACGGCGTGTTCCAGGATGATGTTGCGCTCCTCCTCAGTAACCTCGCGCGGCATCTGTGTACCCGGGTCGATGGCGACCTGCACGCAGTCGATGACACAGGCCACCTGGCCCTGGGCGTCCTTAATCTTTTGGCGGGTGGTGAAGGACGTGGTGCCAAGACGCACCACCGTGGTTTCCACCGTGACCGTGCCGTGCTGCCCATCCCACTTGATGGGGCGGACATAGTCCGCGTCGATATGGCGGACGAATGCCACCATGTTGACACCGCGGGCGTAGAAGTTGTGCATGGCAAAAGCCAAGCGCGCCTCCTGCGCCAGCTCGATGAAATTGGAGTTCATCATGTGGCCGTACATGTCGAAGTCCGACCAGCGCACACCTACGGTGAGCGCATGGACATTGTCCGTGGTCTTTTCCGACACAACCTTTTGAGCGGACATTCCAGGTTCCTTTCGGAGTTCTTCCTTTGGACGCTTGGGCTAGATGGCCCTAGCGGCTGAGTTTGCGGTGGGTAACGCGAGACGGGCGGGCAGCTTCCTCACCGAGGCGCTCAACCTTGTTCTTCTCGTAGTCACCGAAGTTGCCCTCGAACCAGAACCACTGACCTTCTGCCACGTTGCCCTCCCAGGCCAGGATGTGGGTACAGGTGCGATCGAGGAACCAGCGGTCGTGAGAAATAACCACGGCGCAGCCGGGGAACTTCTCCAGGGCGTTTTCCAGCGAGCCCAGGGTTTCCACGTCCAAGTCGTTGGTCGGCTCATCGAGGAGGATCAGGTTGCCGCCCTCTTTAAGGGTCAGGGCCAGGTTCAAGCGGTTGCGCTCACCGCCGGAGAGAACCTTGGAAGGCTTCTGCTGATCGGCACCCTTGAAACCGAAAGCGGAGAGGTAGGCGCGGGACGGCATTTCGTTCTGGCCGACGTGAATGTAATCCAGCCCGTCGGAGACTACCTCCCACACGGTGGCCTCGGGGTCGATGTTCTCGCGGCCCTGGTCAACATAGGACAGCTTGACGGTCTCGCCGACGTCCACGCTGCCGGAATCCGGCTGCTCCAGACCCACGATGGTCTTGAACAGCGTGGACTTACCCACACCGTTCGGGCCGATCACGCCGACAATGCCGTTGCGCGGCAGGGTGAAGGACAAGTCCTTGATGAGCACACGATCATCGAAGCCCTTGGTCAGGTTCTTGACCTCTACCACCTTGTTGCCCAGGCGCGGCGGGGTCGGAATCTGGATCTCCTCAAAGTCCAGCTTCTTGTACTTCTCGGCTTCCGCAGCCATCTCCTCGTAGCGCTGGAGACGGGCCTTGTTCTTGGCCTGGCGGGCCTTGGCACCGGAGCGAACCCATGCGAGCTCGTCCTTGAGGCGCTTCTGCAGCTTCTTGTCCTTGGCGCCGGCAATTTCCAGACGCTCAGCCTTCTTCTCCAGGTAGGTGGAGTAGTTGCCCTCGTAGGGGTAGAGCTTGCCGCGGTCAACCTCACAGATCCAGCCCGCGACGTGGTCGAGGAAGTAACGGTCGTGGGTCACGGCCAGGACCGCACCCGGGTAAGACTCGAGGTGCTTCTCCAGCCACTGGACAGACTCGGCGTCCAGGTGGTTCGTGGGCTCGTCGAGCAGCAGCAGGTCGGGCTCACTCAGCAGCAGCTTGGCCAGTGCGACGCGGCGGCGCTCACCACCGGAGAGGTTGGTTACCGGGGCATCGGACGGCGGGCAGCGCAGTGCTTCCATAGCCTGCTCGATCTTGGAATCGACCTCCCAGGCATCGGCAGCGTCGAGCTCCTCCTGCAGCTTGCCCATTTCCTCCATGAGCTCGTCGGAGTAATTGGTAGCCATCTCCTCCGCGATCTCCTCGAAGCGCTGCTTCTTCTGGAAGATTTCACCGAGGCCTTCTTCGACGTTTTCGCGGACCGTCTTCTCCTCATTGAGCGGCGGCTCCTGGAGGAGGATGCCGACCGTCTTGCCCGGATCCAGGAAAGCCTCACCGTTGGAAGGCTGATCAAGGCCGGCCATGATCTTCAGGATCGAGGACTTACCTGCACCGTTGGGGCCCACGACGCCAATCTTGGCGCCCGGGTAGAAAGCCATGGTGACGTTATCCAAAATAACCTTGTCACCGATGGCCTTACGCACGTTTTTCATCGTGTAGATGAATTCGCCCATGTTTCACCCTTTGCTTCTGTCAGGATTGGTAAATAACAGTACAAAGACTACATCACATGGGCGGCGGTGGTCCTCTGTCCTTAGACCATCGCGTCCTCAGGTTCCGGTTCGACGTGTGACTCGGCCGCAGACTGCGCTTGCTGACGGTCCGCCGCGGTGTCCTGCGGAGTATCTCCCGATTGCAGGGCAGCTGGCATTGCTTCATTCTCCGTGGCACTGGGTGGCGCCGTGTAATCTACGTCCGGCACCGGCGGATTCTCCCCCAGCCAGAGAGCTTCACTGCCCTCCTCGCCGTAGGAGGTACCAATTTTGGTGGAGGTAATGCAGAAGCGGTTGAGGTCGAGCCCCACGTGGGCAATCTTGATATAGGTCCTAGAACGCGTCGCTCCGCGCTGATCCTCCCACCGGTCCGTGACGATGGATCCCATAACAAAGACCGGCATGCCCTTAAACAGGGACTTCTTGACGTTGATGGCGCACTGGCCCCACACCTCGCCGTCGATATAGTTGAGGTCCAGCTCTCGCCACACCGTCTTGCCTTCTTCATCCTTTTCCGGAACGCTGCGGGAGGAGGCAAAGCGCAGGCGGGCTTTGTACATGGTGTCGCTAATCTTGGTCAGGTGCGGGTCGTGGGTCAAACGCCCAGTAAGTGAGATTGGGTATTGAGACATTGCGTGATTCCTTTGCCATGTGTGGTTGGTGATCTTCTTGAGTGTGAGGAAGCAATACGCCTCCCTTACCACGCATCATCGCCACTGATCACCGCACCCGCAATGGCGTCACCGCGAACCTGTGGATAACTTGTTGAGAGAATCAACAAAATATCCATTCACACAGTTCAAAGACCCTTTTCCATCACCCTGGACGCGCCAGCTCTCTAGTGCTGGCGCCCCTAGTGCTGGCGGAAGCTGGAATCGTCGCCTTCGTTCATCTGCTTGAGCATGGCGTTGTAGCTTGCCAAGTCGGCATCACCGTCAACGTCCGCCTTGGCATCGTGGCGGCGAGCAGTGGCGCGATCCTCTCGCAGCCAATCCAGGAATAGTGAACCAAACACGATCACCAGCGGGAACTGGCCAAAGCCCCACGAAATACCGCCGCCGGTGCGCTGATCCGTGACAAAGTCCGGGTTCCACGGCAGGTTCAAGGATTCATAGAAATCCAAGCCCAGAATAACCTGCATCTGCATGAGGTAGACACCGGCGAACAGGTGCAGAGGCATCGACACAAACAGGATCAGTAGGCGAACGCCAGTGGGCGCGCGCCATGGCAACGGATCCGGGCCAATAACCTCCCAGTAGTAGATGTAGCCGGAAATCAGGAAGACCCAGTTCATGATGACGTGCCCGGCATGTTCCGAAATGGCAACCTCGTAGAAGCTCGGAAAGAGGTAGAGCACGTAGAGAATGGCCAGAAACTGCAGGACATTGACCGCCGGATGCGTCAGGACGCGCAGCGTGGTGGATTTGGTGAGGGCGACAGCGGCGTCGTGAAGCGTGGGCTTGCCCGGCTCACCCGGTTCAAACGCCTCCATAACCAAGGTCACTGGGGCACCCAACACGAGGCAGAGCGGAATCGCCATGGACAAAATCATGTGCACGAGCATGTGCATGGAGTACAGCGCCGGCATGTACAGGCCAATACCGTTGCTCATGATGATGGTCATGCCCAAGGAGCCCACCAGGAACCAGGCCGTACGCCCCGCCGACCACGTCAGCCCACGCCGCTTCAGACGCCAGAGCGCGTACAGGTAGAAGCCGGCTAGCACGAGTCCGAGCGAGCCAAACATGAGGTCGAAGCGGAACATGGTCCACACGTTGGTGGCTGTCGGGGCGTCGAAAAGCTCGTAGCCCACCAGAATCTGCATGGCGTTGAGATTCGGATCCCGCGGCGGCGGGGGCGGTGTGCGACCCATCGAGATGGCCACGCCGACTGTGGCCGCCATGATGAGAACCTCCACCACAGACACTCGAACAAACAGGCGCGGTGCGCGTTTCAGCTGGGGAATGGTGACTCGGCGATGCACAAATCCTATGGCCGCGAGCACCACCGTGAGCACTGTCTTGCTCAACACCAGCAAGCCATAGCGAGTGGTGAATAAATCCCCTAACTCAACGCGGATGAGCGCATTGACCACACCGGTCGCCGCCAACCCCAAGATGGACAGCAGCGCAACCGTAGAATAACGGCGAACCGCCACGCCCATGTCAGGCCCTAGGCGGCGGCCATGCGCAATGAGGCCCATGAGCCCACCGACCCACAGCATGATGAAGAACAGGTGCAAAAGCAGTGAGTTCGTGCCGTAGTCATGGTCGCCGCCGGAGGCCGAGTGCCCCTCCATCCCGAGGGGCACCGTGAGCAACAGGGACAGGAAGAACGTAGCGACCTGTCCCGCCCACGTGCGCGCAACAAACCCCGCTACGGCGACGAGCGCTGCGATCCCCGCGGTAAGGAGCCAGACCTGCGACGCCGCAATCTGGCCCACCGCCATGCCCATCAGCTCCGGGTTAAGAACCTGGCGCAACGGAGTACCAGTGAGATCCGACATGACGAGGGGAACCTCGAGCAAGGACACCACCGCGGCCCCCACAGCGGCCCAGGCACCAGTCCGCGCAGCGATGTGCCCGTCGACGGTGAGGCGCGCCTTGATCAAACGCTCGTTGTCCTTATCTGGCACGGCCGGGTAAATCAAGAATGCGCTGGACATGAATGAGCCGATGGACAGGGCCATCAGCATCCAGGCGACGGCACGGAAGAAGGGCAAACCAAAGGTCGTGACGCGCCCCGGGTCCGGGATACCGAGGGCAGCGAGCGAATCTGCAAGGAAGAACAGGGAAATGATCCCGCCCACGAGACCAGCGAAGACGACGAAAGAAAGATTCAACAAACGGGAGGGCCGCGCTCCCGACGCCGAGTGCGCCAGCCCCGGCGAGTACTGTGAGCTGGTGTTTTCCTTCTCAGTGTGCATGGTGGGCAGTCTACCGCCACACATGTTCTCTTACCTAAAAGGTAGACAACTCTTAGCTTTCGGGTAGTCTGCACTTATGGACTCACGCCAGCTTCACCACTTTCGAACCGTCGTGGACCACGGTTCGTTTACGCAGGCCGCGGAATCGCTGCAGCTCACGCAACCTTCCCTGAGCCTTACCGTGCGCAAACTCGAAAAAGATCTCAACGTGAAGCTGCTCTCCCGCGGGCGCGGCGGAGTCCAAACCACGGAGGCCGGAGATTACCTCTATGGTGTCGCGACCTCGATCGATTCCCTCCTCAACACCGCTGCCGTGCGCCTAGCCGAGATTGCGTCGGGCAGCGCCGGGTCAGTCACGCTGTGTTCCGCGCCCGAGTTCAATTGGCTGTATATGCCGGCGGTTCTGCGCCGCATGCGGCAACGCGCGCCAGAGGTAAGTGTTTCCTTAAAGGACTTAGAACCTACCACCACGCTCAAGCAGGTCCTGGATGGCTCCGTGGAGATCGGCATCATCCTCACCACCAACCCACAGCGCTTCCGCCAGGACTACGGCACACAGCTCACCATTGACTGCGCCGCCGAGATGGACCTGCGCGTCGCACTCCCCCAGCGTCTGGCGGACCTACCCGACCCAGTCCAGCTCTCCGATCTTGCCGCCGAAACGTGGCTCCTGCCGCCGCGCTGTCCGGAGCTCAGCAGCCTGCCCGAAGTGTTGGACCAGGTATGGGCCGCGGCCCCGCTCAGCAAACCTATGGGCGTCCAGGAAATTTCCACGCTGCAAACAGGCTTGCCGCTCGTTGCCGGCGACTATGGCATCAGCCTCATGCCGCACACCGCGCAGGCCTTGGGCCAGAGCGGCGTTCATTTCCGTCGCGTTGCGGAAACGCTGCCTACTATGCAGGCGCTTCTCATCCACCGTACGGACCGCGCCTTGAGTCCGGCAGCGCGCACGTTGGTCTCCGCCCTCCTCAGCACCAGCACCGAATCAACGCCAGCAGTAGCCCGATAGTCTGACTTCGCTCTCCGGTGCGTTATGATGGCTCGGTACGCCTCCATAGCTCAGTGGATTAGAGCAGTGGGTTTCTACCCCATGTGTCGCGGGTTCGAATCCTGCTGGGGGCACGCAGTTTAGAGCCACTTTTTGAGGTTTTCCATAACGTCAAAAAGTGGCCTTTAGGAACTTTTTGGGCACACTCCTATGGACATTACTCTCGCCACTTTTGACTACGCCCCAGAATCCGCGCTGCGCGGATTGCGCTTCAGTAACGCTTGGGTGCCGTCGCCAAGCTATGCGGAATCGCGCCGCGGGGTGCTCACGGGACAGTACCCGCAGCGCGGCGCCACCACCCGCATCACGGAGATTTTCGCGGCCTCCGGCTTCGAGGTCCGAGAAGACGCCCTCCCCGCGTCCGCACCTGTCTTTCGCCTCCTCGAGCAGCCGGATCCCCAGCTGCTGGGTGACCTAGAGGGCGTCGTGGCGGTCTGCTCCCTACAGGGCGAGAAGTCCGCGATGTCCCTCCTATGGCCCGGCGTAGCAGAGTCCGGGGAGTGCGCAGAGCTCGTCTCCCCTCTCGACCTGGCGCCCACGCTCGCGGCAATCGCGGGGCTGGATGTGCGGCCCAACGCCCCGCTGTCCTTCGACGGGCTCAATTTGGTTCCGGTGCTCCGCTACGGCGCCTCCGGGCACGCAGCGCTCTTCTTCGACAACGGCGTGCGTATGCAGGACGCCGTGCTTGTCGACGCCTCCGCCACCCCGCCCAGCGCCTTGCCGCGTCTGCAGGAGGAGTGGGAAACGTGGAAGAGGTTTATGGCTTTCGGCCCGCTGCAGTAGCTACTCCACTGGAATAACAACCCAGAGGATGAGGTAGAGCAGAATTCCCGAGAAGCCCAGCAGAGTCGCAACAACGAAGAGAATGCGCACCAGGGTCGGATCGAGGTTGTAGGTCTGCGCGATGCCGCCGCAGACGCCGCCGAGCATCGTGTCAGTAGTGGAACGAGTTAAACGTTGGTTGGTCATGATGTCTCCTTTCGCTTTCTATTATCCAGAGTTGGGGCCGAGGAGACATCAGTATTTACCCTGATTTAAACCCTGAGTGCTCTACGCTGGGTGGAGACTTCCCACCCCTGAGAGAAAGGACGCTGTTTCATGGCTCACTCCCCTGGGCTGCCCGCCCCTACCCGCTCGTCGTATGCGCTGCTAACTGGTGCCAGCCAGGGCATTGGCGCTGCGATGGCCAAAGATTTGGCCGCTCGCGGCTACAACGTCATTCTCGTTGCCCGCCGCGAAGAAGTCCTCGAATCCATCGCTGTAGACCTACGCTCCCGTCACGAGGTTGATGCCATTGCGCTGGCTGCGGATCTCTCCGAGGCGGCGGACGTTGACCGCGTTATCGAGTTCATGGCGGGCAAGGAAATCTCCATCATCGTCAACTCGGCGGGCATCGCCAGCTTTGGCAAGTTCATGGATCAGGACTGGGATTATGAGACCAGGCAGTTTGATCTCAACGGCAAGGCCGTTCACCGTCTGACCCGTGCCGCGCTGGAGCAGATGCTGCCGCGGCGCAGCGGCGCTATCTGCAATGTGGGCTCGGCTGCGGGTAACGTCTCCATTCCGAACAACGCCACCTATGTTTTCACTAAGGCAGGTGTCAATGCCTTTACTGAGGCCCTGCACTATGAGCTCAAGGGCTCGGGCGTAACCTGCACCCTGCTGGCCCCTGGCCCAGTGCGCGATGCCGTTATCCCCGAGGAGGAGCAGTCCATCGTGGATAAGGTCGTCCCAGACTTCTTGTGGACCACCTACGAGTCCTGCTCCGAAGAAACCCTCGAGGCCATGGCCCGCAACCAGCGGCGCGTAGTCCCCGGCCCGCTCTCCAAGGTGATGAACGCGTTGGGCAAGATTGTGCCGACCCCGATTGTTGCGCCGATCATCGGCAGCTTCTATTCCAAGATGGCCTAAAACACGCCAAAGCCCGCGCTCCGTTTCAAGGAGCGCGGGCTTTGCTTTACTTACCTTGGAGCGGGGAGTCCTGCGCGATGGCCTTCTGCGCGGCCTCCTGGCGGGCGAGCTTGCGCTCTACCCAGAAATCGGCGTTCTGGATGCCCAGCGCCTCTGGGTCGAACTGCGGATCCTTGCCAGCAGCCTTCTGTGCGCTGTAGTCCTTGAGGCACTTGAGAGCCGGGACCTGTAGGAAGAGGATGGCAATGATGTTGAGCCAGGCCGTTGCGCCAACACCGATATCACCCAGCGCCCAGGCAGCGCCTGGAGTTGTCGTAGCACCGATAACCACGGACACCACGAGGAGAATGCGCAGGAGCCAAACCAGTGCGCGACGGGCGGTCTTGTTGCTAATCCACCGGTTGAAGTAGGTCAGGTTGACCTCTGCCATGTAGTAGTAGGCCAAGACGGTGGTGAAGGCAAAGAACGCGATGGCGATGGCAATGAAGCTCGGTCCGAAACCTGCCAACAGGGTGTCTAGGCCGTGCTGGACAAAGCCCGGACCCACCTCAACACCATCCGGGATAGAACCGGCATAACGCACGGGACCGTCCTCAGATTCGCCCTCGAAGACCTTGTACATGTCCGTGGAGATGATGATGAAGGCGGTTGCGGAGCATACGAAGAGGGTATCGATGTACACCGCGAAAGCCTGGACGAAACCCTGCTTCGCTGGGTGGGACACTTCCGCGGCCGCAGCAGACTGCGGACCGGTACCCTGGCCTGCCTCGTTAGAGTAGATGCCTCGCTTCACGCCCCACATGATGGCCGAACCCAACAGGCCAGAGAAGGCCTGCTCGGCGCCGAAAGCAGACTTAAAGATCATGCCGAAGACCTCAGGGATCTGGTTAAAGTTCATGATCAGAATGATGATGGCAAAGAGAATGTAGGCAGCCGCCATGAACGGAACCACGAGGGACGCGAAGTTAGCGATGCGCTTGACGCCACCGATAATGATGATGGCCAGAATTCCGCCCAGAACCAGCGCAGACCAACCAACTTCGATGCCCCACGCATTCTTCACGGCGGCGGCCACACCGTTAGCCTGAATTCCCGGCAGGAAGTAGCTGGTAGCCAGGATCATCGCAATGGCGAAGACGATGCCGTAGACCACCATGAACGGGCCAGCCTTGGTGTGCTTGTAGGCCTTCTCGATGTAGTAGGCCGGGCCGCCGCGGTACTCACCAGTGTCCTGGTCCTTCTCCTTGTAGACCTGCGCCAAGGTACATTCCACGAACGACGTTGCGGAACCCAGCAGCGCCACCGCCCACATCCAGAACACAGCGCCTGGGCCGCCGAACGCAATAGCCGTAGCAACGCCGGAGATGTTGCCCACGCCGACACGGCCGGCCAAGGAAATCATGAGCGACTGGAAGGACGAGACACCCGAATCGGAGCTCTCACCATCCTTCAGCTGCTTAATCATGTCCGGAATGCAGCGTACCTGCAGGAACTTGGTCGCCAAAGTGAAATAGATTCCCGCGCCGAGACACAGGAAGACCAGTGCTGGTGACCAGATTAGAGCATTGAGGGTATCGAGAAAGGTTGACATCGGTAGGTTACCGTCCTTCGCTATATGTGAGTGCCATCACGTTAAAGGCTGTCCTAATAATGTCCCATCGACTGAGGCTTTCGTGAGCGAAATCATAAAAAAGTTGAGAATGCCCCCTCTCGCAACCCGGGCAATCGCCACAAAACCCCAGTTCACATCGTTCAAGAAGCTTTTTACCGCCCGAGTCTTCGCTCTACCCCCACTTACCCCCACCCCAGCACCTACCGAACCGCTACCAAGGAGAAACTATGGTGGAACCCATGAGTGATATCCCCGCTAAGAATGACCGCCTTGTCTGGATCGATCTGGAAATGACCGGACTGGAACCACAGCGCCACGTCATCGTGGAAGTTGCCGCCGTGATAACCGACGCCGAGCTGAACATCCTTGACGAAGGCATCGACCTCGTCGTGCACGCCACGGAGGAGCAGCTCGCGGAGATGGACGACTTCGTCACCACAATGCACGCAAACTCCGGGCTGGACAAGGAAATTCGGGAATCCACGCTCACGATCGAAGAAGCAGAGGAAGCAGTACTGAAACTCGTCGAGAAGCACTGCGATCCGAACCACCCTGCACCCTTGGCGGGAAATTCCATCGCTACGGACCGCGCCTTCATCCGCGCCTACATGCCACGCCTGGATACCGCGCTGCACTACCGAATGATTGATGTTTCCACCATTAAAGAGCTCGCCCGCCGCTGGCACCCGCGGGCTTATTACAACCAGCCGGATAAGGGAATGGCGCACCGGGCACTGCAGGACATTATCGAGTCCATCCGCGAGCTCGATTTTTACCGCCGCAGCGTTTTCCGCACCGACGACGGCCCCTCCTCCACGGAAGCCGAGGAACTGAAGGCCGCTACAACCACCGATTACCAGGCGTTTTTGTAAAACCGACGACGTGGGTTAACCTGTATCTCGTTGCTTTCGGGCAACGATGGTGGCTGTAGTTCAGCTGGTAGAGCACCAGGTTGTGATCCTGGGTGTCGCGGGTTCGAGCCCCGTCAGCCACCCCGAACTAACCCCGCATTGTGCTTGAGCAGGATGCGGGGTTAACTTTTTGCGCTAATCCTCGGGCCCAGAGCCACTCCCTACGCCGCGCACGGCGGCCTGCACCGCGAAGCCCGCAACCAACCCTAACCTTAGTTATTTTAGCCTTACCTAATTGCATAGTGTGTAGGCTTATATCCGCACAGCAACTCAAGTATTCCGAAGGACAGTGATAACAATGGCTGCCCAAACTAAAGAAGTAGCGCCGAAGCGCAAGCCCCGCAAGGCACATGAAGCAACCGTGACTGGTCGTCACCAGGTCTCTCCGGACTTGGTTCGGTTGAGCATGAACTCCCCGGCTTTTGTGGGCAAAGAGCTGGAGTTTACGGATCACTACATCAAGCTGTTGTTCGTACCACAAAGCGCTGACTACTCTTGGCCGTTTGATGTCCAGCAGATTCGTGAAGAGCAGCCGCGTGATAAACAACCGATTCTCCGCACCTATACCCTGATCAACCTGAACCCGGAAACCGGGGACTTCGACGTTGACTTTGTCACCCACGGTGATTCTGGCCTGGCTGGCCCGTGGGCACGGGTCGCCGAAGTCGGAGAGAAGATCGGTTTCCTCGGCCCAGGTGGTGCGTGGGGACCCACCGAAGAATATGAGCACTTTGTGTTCGCTGGCGATGAATCCGCGGCACCGGCCATCGGTGCCGGCTTGAAGCGCCTCCCCGAAGGCGCGACTGCAACTGCATACATCGAGATCGCGGCCGAAGACCGCACGTTTGAACTCCCTACCCGCGAGGGCGTGGAGGTCGTCTGGGTAGTCCGCAATGGTGCTACCCCTGGTACTAAGCTATCCCGCGTGGTGCGCGAAGCTGGTATCCCCACGGGGAAGAAAACCAGCTGGTTCATCCACGGTGTCGCCGAAATGATCAAAGAGCTGCGTCGCTTCCTTTTCGTGGAATCTGGAATTCCCAAGGAAGACGTTTCTATCTCTGGCTACTGGCGCATCGGCATGACTGAGGACCAGTGGCAGGCCTCCAAGCGCGAATTCAACGCAGAGATTGAAGCCGAAGAAGACAAGGCCAAAGCCTAAACCTCGCTCGCACGTTAGACTGCGGCAATGATCGATTTCACCGCCTCCGCAGACATTGTCGCTCCCCAACTGCTGGGAATGGTGCTGACGCACAACGGCGTCTCCATTCGCATCACAGAGGTGGAGGCCTACCTCGGCTCAGGCGATGAGGCTTCGCACACCTTTAACGGACGTACTCCACGCAACGCCGCCATGTTCGGTCCACCCGGCCGCCTCTACGTCTATGTGTCCTATGGCATCCACCGAAACGGCAATATCGTTTGTGCACCCGAAGGTACCGGCGAGGGCTGCCTGCTGCGGGCCGGCGAAGTAATCGACGGCTTAGACCTCGCCTACCAACGCCGGGGCGACACCGATTTTTATAACCTCGCCCGCGGCCCTGGCAATGTGGGCAAGGCCCTTGGCTTCAGCATCGAGGACAACGGCACGCCCGTACTCCTCAGCGAGCGCGAAGAGGAGCCAGAGTGGGTCCGCGGCCCACGCATTGGAATCTCCAAGAACCAAGACGCAGCCTTGCGCTTTTGGATCCCCTTTGACAAGACGGTGTCGCGACGCCGCGGTCTCCCCCGCTAATTCTTATGTGAGGGGCATGGGGCGAACCGCCCCATGCCTCACCCAACTACGCCAAGGCTGCTCGCACCAACTCTGCTGCTTGGGACGGGGTCTTTCCTACCTTTACACCGGCGGCCTCCAGTGCTGCCTTCTTTCCTTCTGCCGTACCGGAACCGCCCGAGACGATGGCACCGGCGTGGCCCATCGTCTTACCCTCTGGTGCGGTAAATCCAGCAATGTAGGCAATGACCGGCTTCGTCACATGGTCCTTGATATAAGCCGCAGCGTGCTCTTCTGCGTCGCCGCCAATCTCACCGATCATGATGATTGCCTCGGTGTCCGGGTCATTCTGGAATGCCTCGATCGCAGAAATATGCGTCGTGCCGATAATCGGGTCACCACCGATTCCCACGCACGTGCTGAAGCCAATGTCTGAGAGTTCGTACATCATCTGGTACGTCAACGTGCCCGACTTCGACACCAAGCCAATCTTTCCTGGGTTTGGAGCGGTCTCCGCCGGGATAATGCCCGCATTAGATTCACCCGGCGTGTACAGCCCCGGGCAATTGGGGCCGATGATGCGCGTCTTGGACTCTCGTCCCAGCGCATAGAGCTCCGCCGTGTCCTTCACTGGGATTCCCTCGGTGATGATCACGACGAGCTCAATGCCAGCCCGGATCGCCTCCTCCGCCGCATCCTTGGTGAACTTTGCTGGCACGAAGATGACGGTGACGTTGGCGTCTGTCGCCTGCATAGCCTCGCGCACGCTGCCAAACACAGGGATCTCGCGCCCCTCAATATCCACGCGTTCGCCGGCCTTGCGCGGGTTGACGCCACCTACGATGTTGGAGCCGGACGCCAGCATGCGGCGCGTGTGCTTCATGCCTTCCGAGCCCGTCATGCCCTGCACAATGATCCGCGAGTCTTTGTTGAGAAAAATCGACATATCTACTCCTAGTTCGCCAGCTCAGCAGCCCTGCGGGCAGCAGCATCCATGGTTTCAACCTGCTCCAGTTTGGGCAGGCGTGCGTCATTAAGAATCGAGCGTCCCAGCTCGGCATTATTGCCGTCGAGGCGCACCACGAGCGGCTTGGGCTCAATGCCTTCAGAATCCAAAATCTTGTACGCCTGCACGATGCCCTTGGCAACCTCGTCGCACGCGGTAATGCCACCGAAGACGTTGACGAAGACAGATTTCACTTGCGGGTCACTGAGAATCACCTCAAGCCCGTTAGCCATCACTTCCGCATTGGCGCCACCGCCGATATCCAAAAAGTTCGCGGGCTTTGGCTGCGATGCAAGGTCTTCGCCGGCGTAGGCCACAACGTCGAGCGTTGACATCACCAAGCCAGCGCCGTTGCCGATAACACCCACCGAACCATCGAGCTTGACATAGTTCAACCCCATCTTCTGCGCCTTGAGCTCCAGCGGGTCGGTCGCACCGTGGTCTTGGAGGTCCCGGTGCTCGGGGTGGCGGAACTGCGCGTTATCATCCAGCGTGACCTTGCCATCGAGCGCAATAATTTCTCCGCTTGACGTCTTGACTAGCGGATTAACTTCCACCAACGTGGCGTCTTCCTCGGTATAGACCGTGTAAAGCTTCTTGAACACGGGCACGAGCTTGGCGACGTCCCCCTCATCAAACCCCGCCTCATATGCCATGTCCCTAGCGAGGGTGTCCGTCATGCCGTCGAGCGGGGAGAAGCTGCGCTTAATCAGGGCATCTGGGCGCTCCTCGGCCAGCTTTTCAATCTCCACGCCACCTTCCTTGGAGAGCATGGCCAGGTAACGGCGCTTGGTGCGGTCGAGGAGGATCGAGAAGTAGTATTCCTCAGCGATGTCTGCGCCTTCTGCCACCATCACCTTGCGCACGGTGTGGCCCTTGATTTTCAGGCCCAGGATCTCGTTGGCCTTCTCCGCGGCTTCCGCGGGGCTGTGCGCTAGCTTGACTCCCCCGGCTTTGCCGCGCCCACCGGTTTTGATTTGTGCCTTGACCACAACCACCGGCGTGCCCAGCTTCGTGGCTGCTTCCTCAGCCTGCACGGCCGAGGTCGCAACAATGCCCTTCAGGGTGGGAACCCCATGAGCTTCAAAGAGGTCTCGAGCTTGGTACTCGTAGAGATCCACTTCTGCCTCCATCTTTGCAGTGAATAACTAGTTCTCCACAAGATTCACCAAAACAGAGACGTGATGCAAACCACTTAACATTCGCGCCTGCGCAGTGCTTCACAAAGTGCGCGGGCATGACGCAACGCCGCCCGTTGCAAGGCCACAGTATGCCAATAGCGAATTAACTGACTTCACTTTCGGGGGCACCCTAGACGGTAACCCTAGGCAACGCTGTCAATAATCGCGGCCAATTCCTTCGATGCGCTCTTCATGTCTTCCACGTCCTTCGCATCACCCATCGAGTGCCGGAACATGTAGTTAACCACTTCCGCATTACCCACGGTGGTCACGCAAAAGAACTGCCGCAGGTCCGCCTCCGGGTGCTTCGCGCAGGCAAAGTAGCGGCCACCCTCAGTGAAGTCGAGGTCCTCAAAAGGTTTGACCTCTTCGCCGTTCTCTCGCTCCTGACGCTGATAGTCCTCGGCAATGAACGAGCGCACGTCTCGCGCGGCCTGCTCATTGTCCTGTGGACAGGGGTCAGTTTCTTTCTCATCTAGATAGCTGGAACCGACCATAAACTGCAGCCCATCCGCCTGATAGAAGCGCCCCCAGCCATCAGGCTCACCCGCGTCATATGTGGGGTCGTGCGCCAGGCCAGCGAATTCCTCCGGCATCGCCTCCAACAGCGCCGGGACATCGAATTCAGTCGCGCACGTACCTTCCTCAGCTGGAGCGGCAGCGCTAACGCTTGATACAAACGGGCTTGCACTTTCGCTTTCCTCATGCGTGCTACCGCCTTCCGAGGAGCACGCCACCAACGCCAACGGCGCTAGTAGCACTATCGCAGCTCGCTTATACCAGTTCATCCGGGGCCCTTTCCTTGGCAGTTTTTCCGCAAGACTACCCCGGCAATCAACCGGGCTACTGGTTAGCGGTAGCGTTCCCCGCAGACCACGTCTCCCAGTCCATGTTCCAATCCCCCAGGCCGTCGAGCGGGCTCAACACGCCACCGCCGGTGTTGGAAACCCTCACGATATCGCCGCGCTTGACCGTGTTTTGGAACCACTGAGCAGCCTCAGTAGTCACGTTGATGCAGCCGTGGGACTGGTTGTAACTGCCCATCGCACCCACAGCCCAGGGCGCCGCGTGGACATAGATTCCGGAGTAAGACATCTGGGTCGCCCACTGAACGTCGGTCTTATAACCGCCGGCGTCGAGAGCCAGGCCAAAGGTAGTCGAGTCCATAGTGAGGGACGGGTACTGGTCACCGATGATGTAGGCGCCATTCGGGGTGTCCCACTGGCCATCCCTGCCCATCGACACCGGAATGCGGCGCAGCACCTCGCCATTCTTGAACACCGACATCATCTTCGTGTTGTTATCGACCAGCGTGATGACGCGGTCACCGATAGTGAAGTTGGTGGAGGCATCCTCGCCGCCGTAAACACCGCCGCCGAGGTTGCGACCGTACAGGTCGACGTCGACAGTCACTTTCGTGCCCGGCTCCCAGTAGTTCTGCGGGCGCCAGCGCACCTCCTGGTTATTTACCCAGTAGAACGCCCCCTCAACGGCAGGCTCGGTCTTGACCGTGATGGCCTTCTCGGCCGCCTTGCGGTCGGTGACGTAGTTGCCGAAACGCACGCCGATAACCTGGCCCACTCCTACTTCGGAGTCCGGCAGCGGGCTCAACGCCACCTCAGACACCGCCGCGGCCTGCGGGGTAGTGAAGGTGATGGTCTTGTGGGTGCCATCCTTGTCTGTGGCATCGATGGTGTAGGTGCGGTTGTAGCCCAAAACTTCGGCACTCTTCCACGTGGTCGAATCACTCGACAGCTCGTCCTCCACCACTTTGCCAGCCTCGTTGGTCATCGTCACCGACTTCAGGCCCGCAGGAGAAGTGACCTCGACCGGTTCGGAAGGATCGACATCACTAGCACCGTCTTTGACAGAGAACTGTAGTTGCTTCGCCTTAGCGGCTGCCGACGCCGACGCATCCGCCGCCGCACTCACTTGGGCGTCTGCCTCAGAGTGGCTATCGGCCGGGCTGGAGTTCTCGACCCCGCCAATGGTGCAGGCGGTCAGAAGGGAGGCAGTCGCAATGAGACTCGAGAGAAGCACTGCGGGACGTGCAGAAGGGAATAGAGAGTGCACACAAACCCCTAGCTCATAAAAGGACGAACAAGGACAAGAGTGCACTAAGCCTAACTGCCTGCACGGCCTTCTCACTAGTTAGCGCCACCGCCCTTAACCGTTTCGTTACCGGCCTTCCCCACTCCCGCACTCCGCGCTTTCAAAGAAGTGACAAGTAGCCGCTACCTAAGGAGCCCAAAAACCTTCATTCACCTGGCGATTTTACCTTTTCAGGAAGAGGGTGTTAAAGTTACATCTCGTTGCACGGCAGGCACTGAGGAAATCAGAGCCAGCTAGGTAAACACCAGCGCCATTAGCTCAATTGGCAGAGCAACTGACTCTTAATCAGTGGGTTCGGGGTTCGATTCCCTGATGGCGCACAATATCACCCCCGCCCGGGTTATCCGGAGCGGGGGTTTCCTGTTTCTTAATCACTCCGCGGATTCGCGCTCGCGACCGACGGCCACAGACCCACCAAAGATGTCGAGGCGCTGTGTCTTAGGCCGCCACCACGCGGCATAGTCAGCCCTAAACTCTTTATGCTCCGGCCCGGCGATTTCATCGAGTGCGCGCATATAGTCGGGCACGAGCGCTCTAGGCAGGCGCAACCCCATCGTCAGGTGCGGGGTCCACCGCGGCCCGCGGCCTTCCGGGTTTGCGGCGCTAACCTGGCGCGCAGCGATCTCCAGGTCATCCGTGGTTTCCAAAAGCCACGCCACGGTCTGCTTACTTTTCCTGCCGAACACCACCGTCCCGACGCGATGAAACAGCGCCGGCAGTAGCGGCGGCAACAGAGTGCGGGCCTTGTCGACGACTGCGGTCTCGAGCGCCGGCGCAAACGTTACCGTAATGTGCGGGCGCTGGTGCTGCACCGGAAAGCCACGCTGAGCCAGGGCAGCATAGACTTCCCGGATCGTGTCTTCATCCTCCGGGGTGAGGTACAACAGGAGGTTCTCGGGCGAATTTCGGCTCACACGGCCCGAGTCTAACTAACCTCCCGCAGCGCCACGACGGCTTGCCCGCGGTGGTCCAGCACATCCGTCTCTACGCCGTATACCTCGCGCAAGAGCTCCTCCGTGAGCACCTCCCCCGGCGCGCCATGGGCGCGGGCCTTGCCGCCATGGAGCACGACGAGCTGGTCGCACATCCGGGCCGCCAGGTTGATGTCATGAATCGCCACCAACGCGAGGCTTCCTTCCTCCCGAGCTTTTGCCCGCACGCGGCCCAAGACGAAGAGCTGCCGGTTGAGATCGAGGGCGGAGGTGGGTTCGTCGAGAAGCATGAGCCCAGGGGTCCCCACGAGCATCTGCGCCACGGCGACGAGCTGGCGCTGGCCTCCAGAGAGCTCATTGAGGTAGCGCTGCGCAATCTCATCGAGCCCCATGGAGTGCAGGACCTCGGCTGTGCGGGTGATTGGGTCCTCGCATGCTTCGCGCCGCGCCGCAATCAGCACCGCCTCAAACGCCCGCAGCGCCGCGGTGTGCGGCAGGCCCTGCGGCACGTAGCCAATGAGCTGGCGGCGCCGCTGCCCGCGCGGGGCTTGGCCGTCGACACGAAAATCAACCGTGCCACCCCGCGCGCGGTGCACGCCGGCGAGCGCCTTAATGGTGGTGGTCTTGCCAGACGCGTTCGGCCCCAGCAAGCCCACCACCTGCCCGCCGCGCAGCGTGGGGAGACTCAGCCCGTCTACCACCGTGCGCGAACCATAGCCGGCGGTCAGATCAGCGATGGTGAGTTCTACGTCCACAATGCCCTCCTCCGGGTCATGACGATGGCGATGAAGAACGGCACGCCCAATAGTGAGGTCACGATGCCAATGGGGATGGCCAGCCCGGGCTTAATGACGAGGCTCAGCGCATGGGCGGCACACATCACCGCCGCGCCCGCGGCCATGGATGCCGGCACGAAGTAGCGTTGGTCCTCCCCCACCAGCATGCGCGCGATGTGAGGGCCTACTAGGCCAATAAAGCCGATGATGCCAGCGAAGGCCACGGTGGTGGCCGCGACGAGTGAGACCACGACGAGCACGATCACGCGCAGACGGGAGGTGTTGACACCGAGGGCGGTGGCGCGGGCATCGCCAAGCCGCAGCGCCGTCAGCCGCCACGACAGCGCGCCCAGGATGGGCAGCGCCACTGCAAGCACGCCGGCTAGCACGGCGTTGGCCTGCCAGCTGGCGCGGGTGAGCGAGCCCATGGACCAGAAAACGATCTGCTGGAGAGCCTCGCTGGAAGAACGGTATTGAATGAGCGCCAGCATAGCCTGAAAGAAGAAGACGAGGCCGATGCCGAGCAGCACCATCGTCTCGGACTTCGCGCCGCGGATAACGGCGGCAACGACGATGATGGCCGTGGCGAGCGCCGCCGACAGCCACGCGATGAGCGCGAGGTTGAACTGCGGCTGGGCCAAAAGCTGCCAACGCAACACGATGGCACTGGCTCCGCCGAAGGCAGCCGCCGCGGAAATACCGAGAGTAAAGGGTTCCGCCAGCGGATTATCCAGGATGGTTTGCATCTGTGCGCCAGCCAGTGACAGGCTGGCGCCGATAAGCAGCGCCATGACAGCCATAGGCAGGCGCAGGCTCCACAGGACTGTACGCGTTTGCTTGTCGACACCTCCCGGATCCACCATCCCCCGCAGCACCTGACCCGGGGTGAGGTCGATGGCGCCGACGATAACGCTGACGACGAAGGCGGCGAGAGCCACGACGATTAGCCCGGCGACGATGGCGATGCGGCGGCGTGTTACACGGGAGTGCTCGCATGCCAGGGCCTCCACGGGAAGAACTGCGGTTTCTGCGCGCGTGGTCCGTTCAGGGCTTGCCGAGCGCCCGGTTGATGTGAGAATGCTCATGACTAATTGGTGCTGAAGAAGGTTCCGTCGCCGGGAACGGGCGAGTATTTCTCTTGGGCTTCGGCCCATTCTTGCTGAACGTCGACGTCTGCGTAGTCCTCTGGGTGGAGCCACGCGGCGATCTGAAGGAGCGCCAGGTAGTTGAAGGGCGAGTTGTAGAACTGGTGCCACAGGCCGTGGAGGTTGTGCTCCTTGACGGCGGAGAGGTCCTCAAAACCAGGTTGAACGCCGGCCAGCGAAGCGGCGCTGTCATGGGCGTCCTTTTCGCTGATGCCATAGCCGGCGGCAGCGAAGCCGGTGTGGCCCTTTGCGTTATCGACCTTGGCGGACCAGTCGCCGCCGGTGGCGATGATCATGTCGGGATTGGCGTCGATGACCTTCTCCGGGGTCAGCGCGCCGGACTCACCCTCGATGATGCCGTCTGCCACGTTCTTTCCACCGGCGACGTTGACCAGCTCAGAAATGTTGGAGTCATTCCACGAGCCGCAGCAATCGGAGACACCCGCTGCGCGCCACACGAAGGTGGAGGGCTTGTCCTGCGCTTTCGTGGCGCGCTCGGTTACCAGATCCACGTTCTTTTGCCAGTCCGCGATGAACTCCTCCGCGCGGTCCTCGTGGCCGAAGATATCGGCGAAGATTTCCATGGTGGGAATGGTGTTCTCCAAGGGCTTGGCGCGGAAGTCCGTGACAGCATAGGTCAGGCCGGCCTGATCCAGCTTGTCGGTGAGCCCAGCGGTCTGGGAGGCCTCGTACTGATCCTTGGAGAGCACGATGAGGTCCGGGTCGAGGCTGATGAGCTCCTCCACAGTGACATCGCCCTTGGTGAAGCCGCCGATTTCCGGCAGCTCGTTGACTTTGGGCGTGGTCTTTTCCAACTCGCGGTAGTAGTCGGGCACATTCTGCTTCAGGTCCGATCCGATGGCCACGACCTTGTCCAGCGGGTCTTCCTTGTTGAGGATGCCGGTGGCAAAGACGCTGCGGCCTTCTCCCAGGATGACGCGTTCCGGCGCGTGGTCCAGCTCCACCTGGCGGCCGGCAAGGTCTGTGAAACTCACAGCGGCAGTCCCCTGCGCTCCCGTGGCCTGCTCGCTGCCGGCATCGGCATTGTCGGAGGCACAGCCCGCCAGCGCGCTGGCCAGCGCCGCCACCATGGCGCACGCCCCTACTACTCGCCCGGCGCGCGGACGGGATGCCTGGCCTGCAGGCGTCGATACGTGAAGCACGATTTCTCCTTCAAACTTTGGTCTTATGGTCTGTTCGGAGGTTCATACTACACAGACAGGTAAGGCTACCCAAAGCCCGCATAGGGTAGGCAATGCTTCCAGTAACGCATACGGAGCACAAAAATGCCCCACCCCGGGGTATTTCCCAAGGCAGGGCCTCTAGGTATGCAGTCGCGCCCAACGGCGCTAACCGGCTCTAGCGACGCTCAGCGAGCAGGCGCTGCAGCTCCTTGATATCGGACTTGCGGCGCTTGGAGCGGAAAACGGAGAAAGCGATAAGGCCTACGACGGCTGCACCAACGCCGGCGAGCGCCATCTGCACATTGCGCTCCTGCAACTTCTGGGTTGCCGCGCCCTTAGCGTCCTCGACGAAGTTCTGCGGCTTGCTGCGATCAGCCAGCTCATCCAAGGTGCTAGCCAGCTGACGGCGGGTGCGCTCGATGTCGCGCTGGATATCATCAATGTTGCGTGCCACGTGAATCTCCTGAATTTGGCTTCGTTCGGTGTTGTTGCGGTTAGTGTCTTTCTAACCGTTGAGGTTCTAACGTGGACATTCTACATTGACCACCAGCTCCCCTGCAGAGTTGGCCAAGTTTTGTCTCAGCTGTGCTGCGGCGAGCGAACTGAGATTCACCAAAGAGTCCTAAGGGAGAGCACGGTAGGCTATACACCATGACTGAAGCACAACGACTGTCCGTGGGTGACAAAGCCCCCGCTTTTTCCCTCAGCGATGATGCCGGCAACACCGTAAGCCTGAGCGACTATGCCGGCCAGCGCGTCGTGGTTTACTTCTACCCGCGCGCCAACACCCCTGGCTGCACGAAGGAAGCCTGCGACTTCCGCGATAGCCTAGAGCAGCTCAATGGCATGAACATCGCCGTGGTGGGCATCTCCCCCGACAAGCCCGAGGCCCTGGCTAAGTTCCGTGAGGACCACGAGCTGAACTTCCCGCTGCTCTCTGACCCCGATAAGGAGGTCATGACTGCGTACGGCGCTTTCGGTGAGAAGAAGAACTACGGCAAGATCGTCCAGGGTGTTATCCGCTCCACGTTCCTCGTCGAGGAAGACGGCACCATTGGCCAAGCCATGTACAACGTCAAGGCCACCGGCCACGTCGCCCGCGTGCTCAAGGGGCTCAACTAAACCGTGGAATCTAGCTCGAAGTCTCCGGAGATACTGGTCCCGAGGCGTCGCCCAGCGCAGGCGCGTAGCCGGGCCAAGTATGACCGGATTTTGTCCTGCGCGCGTCAGACGCTCGTGGACCATGGCTTCGAGTCTTTTACTTTCGATGAGGTCTCGCGCCGCGCAGAAGTGCCGATTGGCACGCTGTATCAATACTTCGCCAACAAGTACGTGCTGATCTGCGAGCTTGACCGCCAGGACACCGCCGAAATGCTGGCGGAGGTAGAGCGATTCTCCCAGCGCGTGCCGGCCCTGCAGTGGCCGGACTTTCTCGAGGAGTTCATTGATCGCATGGCGCGGGTCTGGCGCGAGGACCGTTCGCGCCGCGCGGTGTGGCATGCCGTGCAGTCCACGCCGGCCACCCGCGCCACGGCCGCTGATACGGAGCTGTCTCTGCTCAAACCTATCGCCGAGATCATCGAACCACTTGCCCAAGGCATGAACGAGTCCGCCCGAGTGGAAATTGCGGCCTTCCTCGTCCACACCGTGGTCTCGCTGCTCAATTACAGCACCATGCGCTCGGAGGAGAGCTTCGATGGCGTGGTGGAAGAAATTAAGCGCATGCTCATCGCCTACCTCTTCGCCATCGCGACCAGCGCCTAGGTCATGGCGTGGGTTATGGCGTGTGCCGCGAAAGGTGCACGACAGCGGTGGCGTAGTCACCATCGTGGCTGATCGACAACGCCGTAGAAAAATCCCCCAGGGATTCCCGCGTGAGACGGGCAATCTCGCCCCGCAGCTCGAGTGCCACGCGGCCCCACGCATCGGGGCGGACCTCAATCTCGGCCCAGTCCACGGCCTCCTCCGCCAGGACCGGCGGATGCCCGTAGAGCGCTTGCGACCACGCCTTGATGAAGGCCTCCTTCGCTGCCCAGCGCCCCGCGAAGTGCTGCGCGCGGGCGGCACCGCTCAGTCCACGGGCCTGCGCCACGCGCAGCTCGGAAGCGCTAAAGACCCGCGCAAAGCGCGTTCCGGGAAGCTCCAGCTGCTGGGCAAAAGAAGGGATGTGCACTAGGTCGGTGCCCACGCTCACGCCGCTCACTGTCATACGGGCCAGCTTAGCTGCCCCACAGCGCGTTCTAACGCGCTAACTCTTGCTTGAGCTCCTCCAGCTCGTCGCCGCCGGCCATCCACTGGGTCAGCTCCGGCAGCGTGACCTCTTCCTTGGAGGCATCCAGCGACATCTGCCCCACCGTGAGCACGATGAAGTGATCACCCACGAGGTAAGCGTGCTGCGGGTTGTGCGTAATGAACACCACGCCCATTCCGCGTTCGCGGGCGGCGTCGATAAAGCGCAGCACCATGCCCGATTGCTTCACGCCGAGCGCGGCGGTCGGCTCGTCCAAGATGATGTAGCGCGCGCCGAAGTAAATGGCGCGAGCAATGGCGACCACCTGGCGCTGGCCGCCGGAGAGAGCTGAGAGTTCCACGGAGACGTCGCCAAGCTCAATGCCCATCTCGGCCAGCTGGTCATGCGTAATCCGCTTCATTTCTTCTTCACGCAAGCTCCCCAGCGCCCCGGTGAGCTCCTGACCCAAGAAAAAGTTGCGCCACACCGACAGCGAAGGCACCAGCGCCAAATCCTGGTACACGGTAGCTATACCAGCATCGAGGGAATCGCGCGGGCTGGTGAAATTCACCTCTTCCCCATCGACGGTGATGGTGCCGCCGGTGGGCTGGTTGAGGCCGGCGAGGATCTTGATCAGCGTGGATTTGCCCGCGCCATTATCACCCAGAACGCAGGTCACTGCGCCTTCCTTGACGCGGAGGTTGATACCGCGCAGGGCGTGGAAGTTGCCGAAGGTTTGGGAAATATCGTGCAGCTCAATCATGGTTATCGCTTCCTCGTAAAGTTGGCCACCGAGGTGTTCGTGAGCACAGCAAAGAGCAGCATCGCGCCGAGGAAGAACTTGAACCAGTCGGGGTTCCAGCCGGCGTACACGATGCCCTGGTTGGTCATGCCGAAGATGAGCGCGCCGATGGCGGTGCCCACCGCGGTACCGCGCCCACCGGTCATGGAGCAGCCTCCAATGACCGCAGCGATGATGTAGAGGAACTCGTTACCAATGCCTTGGCCGGCCTGGATGGAGTCGAAGGCAAAAAGGGTATGCATGCCCACGAACCACGCTGCAAATCCGACGAGCATGAACAGCGCCACCTTGACGCGGCGCACGGGAACGCCGACGGCGCGGGCGGCTTCATCGTCGCCACCAACGGCGAAGATCCAATTTCCCCAGCGCGTCTTGTAGAGCACCCACGAGGCAATAGCGACGAAGAGGATCCACCAGATGACGGTAGCGCGGATGCTCAAGCTGCCGATGTGGATAGTGCCGGCAAAAATGACGCGAGCAGAGCCGAAGCCCTCCATGTCCGAGATAATCGGGGTTGCTACCTGGCCGGTGACCAGCTTGGTAATCGCCAGGTTGAGACCCTGCAGCATGAGGAAAGCCGCCAGCGTAATAAGGAAGGAGTCGATCTTGGTGCGCACCACAAGGAAGCCGTTGAGCGCGCCGATGGCCAGGGCGGTCAACAAGGAAAGGCCCACGCCCACCCACGAGTTGAGGTGGAAGTTGTAGTTGAGCATGGTGGCCACGAGCGCCGCGGAGGTCACCGCTACGCCGGAGGACAAATCAAACTCATTACCAATCATGAGCAGGCCCACCGCTAGGGCCACAATGCCCAGCGTGGAGCTGGCGTAGAGCACCGTGGAGAAGGCCTCCACCGAGCGGAAGGCGGGGGCCACGATCATGAAGAGGACGAAGATGACCACCGCGCCGAGCAAGCTGGCCAGCTCCGGGCGGCGGATGAGCCGCGCGAAGCCGCTGCGGCGGGTCAGGCGGGTATCGGAGGGGCTAGATAGCGCCTCGTCTGATGCAGTAGCGCTGTCGCTCATCGCAGACCTGCCTTAGCGGATTCGGAGATGATGTCCACGTTCGTGGAATCCACGAAGGAGGGGCCGGTGTACACCGGGCGGCCGCCGCCCATCGTGGAACCGTTGCGGTGTGCCAACCACAGCGAGTCCACGGCGAGGTAGCCCTGCATATAGGGCTGCTGATCGACGGCCCACTCGATGCGGTTGTCCGCGATGGCGTCGACAAGCTCGGCGTTGGTGTCGAAAGTGGAGACCTTGGCCTGGGAGGAGGCGTCAGCAACCGCGTCGGCGGAGCGCATCGCCACGGAGGCCTGCAGCGCCATGACCCAGTCAATGGACGGGTCCTGGCTCAGCTTCGCGTTGATGGTGGACTGCGCAGCAGTGAGATCCTTGCCGTTGACGTACAGGATCTCCACCTTGCCGTTGTCCAGCCCGTCCTTCACGCCGGCGCAGCGCGACTCCTGAGAAGAGTTGCCTTGCTCGTGGATGACGCACAGAACGTGCTTGGCGCCATCGTCCTTGAGGCGCTCACCGGCCTTGGTACCGGCCACCTTTTCCTCTTGGCCGAAGAAGGCGCTCATGCCGTACTTCTGATAATCATCCATGCCGGCGTTAAGCCCCACGGTGGGGATGCCGGCATCCGCGGCCTTCTTGGCTACCGGCCCGATCGCCGCAGAGTTGGGCATGGTTACGGCAATGCCGTCCACACCGGAGTCAATGGCGGATTGCACCAAGTTAGCCTGGTTGGGCGCTTCCGGGTCGGAGGAGTAGCGCAGCTCGATGTTGTCCTTGCGGGCGGCGTCCTCCGCACCCTTGCGCACGAGATCCCAGTACGTATCACCCGGCGCGCCATGGGAAATCATGGCGACGACAAGGCGCTCGGTGTCGACGCCACCGGCCAGCTCGCCGTCCGCTTCAGGGCGGGGCGCGCCACCGGTGGCGGAGCAGGCGGCAAGCAGAGTGGCGGCGACGACCGAAATAAGGCCTAGTAGAGGCTTCTTAGCTTTATTCACCCTTGCATGGTGCCCCAGATTGGGGGACTTCTCCAACCCATCTGACCTGCTTCTTTATCGTTCCAGAGGGTCCACGCTGGGGATACGTCAACGGAAGCTACCCCCGTTGCGTTGTGTCTCCTCCCTCCGGATCAAGCATGCCGTTGCGAAGCCGCGTGGATTCGCTCAGCAGCACCGCGGCCTCTCGTTCGGTCACCTCGGTGGCTGGGCCCGAACCCAGGTTGCGGTTCACCGGCCGCTCGTACAGCGCTGCTCCACCGCGCATGGCTTCTTCCAAGCGCCGCAGACCACGCCGCTCGCGTTCGGTAGCGGCTGCCCGCCAGGCTTCGGCCACGCCCTCACCCTGCTCCCGGGCCAATGCAGCAAAGAAAGCACCCGGGTGGACCAGCGCGATGAGGGCGGAAACATGCCCGAAGCCCAGGGAGGTCACCAGGCCTGCCTTGGGTGGGGTGCGGCGCAGGTCCAACGGTTGGCGCAGCCACACCAGATGCGCGTGGCGGCGCAGCACCGGGTCAACGCAATCAAGCGAACGGTTCGGCGGGAGAATTCCGCTGCGCAGCACCTGGGACAGACCGACGAGTTGAAAGGCGGCGGCACCGCCCTTGGCGTGCCCGGTCAGGCTCTTCTGCGAAATCACATACAGCGGGTTGCCGGGGCTGCGGCCGAGTGCGGCGGCGATGCGCTCGTGCAGATCCGATTCGTTGGGGTCGTTGGCGTTGGTGGACGTATCGTGCTTCGACACCACCGCAATATCGTCCGCGCCCACGCCGAGGGTCTTCAGCGAGTGGGCCAGGCGGGAGTCCTGCCCACCCCGCGCCGCGGAGAGTGCACCCATGCCCGGCGCGGGGATGGAGGTGTGCGCGCCGTCGGCGAAGGACTCGGCAAAGCCCACCACGCCGAGGACCGGCAGCCCCATCTGTGCCGCAAAGGTTCCCCGCGCAAGCAGGATGGTTCCACCGCCTTCGGATTCCACGAAGCCGGCGCGGCGGCGGTCGTTAGCGCGGGAGAAGAAGCGGTGCTCAATCCCCTTCGCCGCCATCTCGGCACTATCGGCCGTGGCCGCCATGTCACCAAAGCCGGTAATCCCCTCGATGGACAGGGCGTCAACGCCTCCGGCCACCACGAAATCGGCCTTGTGCAGGCGCAGCTTGTCGACGCCCTCCTCCACCGACACCGCCGCCGTGGCACAGGCGGCCACGGGGTGCACCATCTGGCCATAGCCGCCGACATAGGACTGCATCACGTGCGCGGCAATGACGTTGGGCAGCGCTTCCTGCAGGATGTCATTGGGGCGCGGCTGGCCCAACAGCTTATCGACGTACAGCGAGCGCAACGCCTCCTGGCCCGCCATGCCGGTTCCCTGGGTGGAGCTCACACGCGCCGGGTGGACGTGGGCCAAGAGCTCGGCCGGGCTAAAGCCTGCGGAGAGGAAGGCATCCACGGTGCACACCAAGTTCCACAGGGCGAGGCGGTCGAGGTTATCCACCATGTCCGCGGGGATGCCGTAGACCTGTGGGTCGAAGCCCTGCGGTATCTGGCCGCCGACAAAGCGGGTCATGGCCACGCGCCGCGGAACCCGCACCGCGGAGCCGGCGGGCCGGGTGACCTGCCATTCGACCTCACCTGTCGCGCCATCGACGCGGCGCAGCGTGGCTCCCTCGCAGCTATCGACGAAACTGCGCGCTGTCGCCTCATCCCCCACGGTGAAGCTCAGCGGCTTCTCCAAGTAGATGGTGGTCAGCTCGGGCGCGAGGTTATCCACCATAGGCAGGTGCGGGCCGAAGTCATCGTGGAAGCGGCGCACGCCAATCCCGGCGAGGACCTCGTCGTGGAAGCGCGCGTAGACGTCTTCCTCCGCTATCTCCTCCCCTTCGACTGTCAGCCAGCCGGCCGTGCGCTCATCCCACCTGATGAGCCCGCGGCTCCACGCCAGCTCCAGCACGCCAGCCGCAGAGAGCTCTCCACCGACCTCCACCTCAAAGCGCGTGCGCGAGGAGCCCAGCGGACCGAGCTCGCCGGCACCGACGATGACCACCATGTCCTCGAGGGACTGCGTCACCCCGCTGAAGTCGGGGCTGGTCCACTCTGCAGGCCTCAGCACATTCGGCAGGGCCTTCGCCGTTCGCGGAGCCTTCTCTTCGCCCGATCTAGCAGCTGCGCTCGATGCATCTGCATCCTCTGACTGTGAATCCCGGGCAAGCGCGGCTAGGTCAAGCTCAGCCTCGGCCAGCCCGCCAGTGAGGTCCACGCTCAGCGGCGCCTGTGCTGCTTCGGCGCGGATGTCGGAAGAGGCGGTGGCGTCGAGAAGCAGCACCGCCATCTCCTTCGCTGAGAAGGTCCGCACGCCGCGGGCCTCTACCTGCTCCACCAGCGGATCGTTGCCGCCCATCAGGCCGGTGCCGCGCACCCAGCCGATGTGGGCGTGCACCAGCGAGGTCCGCGCGCCCCACGTGGACTGCTCTGCGGACCAGCGGTTAACCAAGGCATCGAGGGCCGCCTTGGCCTCGCCGTAGGCTCCATCGCTGCCGAAGCGCCCACGGTTCGGCGAGCCCGGCAGCACCACGTGCAGCCGGCGGCCCACGTGTGTATCCGCGCCTACGCCAGACAGCGACGCGATGAGCTTTTCTACCGACCACAGCAGCAGGCGCATCTGGGACTCCGCCCCTGCCCCGGCATCCGCAAGAGTTCCGGCCACACGCGGCGCGGCGAAGGGGAAGAGCAAATCCGGCACATAGGCAGGCTTCAGTTGCACAGACTCACCACCCACGGTGGCGGTGCGCTCCGCCGCAATCCATTCCACGAGTGCATCCACGTCCGCGAAGGAATTGAGGTTTGCTGGAACCACCCACAGGGCCGCCGCACCGACGGCCCGGTTGCGGTAGAGCTCCTTATAGAACTCGAGGCGCTCGTGGCCTAGCCGGGAAGTCGTCGCAATCACGGTTGCGCCCTCCGCGAGCAGCTCACCGATGAGCTCGGCGGCAATCGAACCCGGCGAGCCACCCGTCACCACGGCCACCTGCCCGGCGAAGAGCAATCCATTCGCCGGGGTGCGGGCATCGCGGGCTAGGTCCTCATAGCCGAAGTGCTCAGCCAGGAGCGCAACCTCCTCGCCGGCGCCCAACACGTCCAGCTCGGGCTCTGCTTCACCGGCGGCCGCCGCGCGGGCGATGTCCTCGCGGGCGCTGGCCCAGCGGTCGTCGAGAAGCACTGCCTTGCGCGCATCAAAAGCGGGGGCGACGCGCTGCTGCCAGTCCGGGCCGAGCTCCGCTGCAACGAGCTGCTCCAGCTCCGTGTGCACGGTGTCCTCAACCTGCTCAGTCGGGGCCTCCTCGCGCCCCAAGGCGGCGAGTGCCGCGCGGGCGGAGTCCTTCAGTGCCGTTTCAAGGCGCTCGGTATAGGCGCGCACCGCCTCTGGGTCTACGGTCTCGTGTGGTGTTGCTGCTGCGGCCTTCTGCAGCGAGACTCCTTCGCGCTCACCGGCGGCGCGCACGGCGGCGTCGATCAGCGCGTCGAGCTCAGCCACCGAGGTCACGCCGGTCATGGGTAAGCTAGCCAAGTTCCCGCCGCGCAGCGACGAGCCCTCACGCGTGCCCAGGACCATCTGCACGGTCGCGCGATCGGCCCAGCCCGGGCCCAATCCCCAGGTACTGCTCACGCGTTCGGCCACGTAGCTCGGCTTCTTGCCCGCCGGCCCCGTGAGCCGGGTGAGCGCCTGCGCGACATGCTCCGCGAGGACCTCCCCAAACGTTGCGTAGCCCGGCGCGCGCTGCGCCACGGTCTCCGCCAGCTGGGGAATGGGTTCATCCGCCGCGTTCTCGATGGCGCTGATGCCGAACTCCACGCCGAGGTCAACGAGCAACTGGTTGCGGCGCGAGGACACGCCCTCCACGAGGGTTTCAATGGAATCGGTCGCGACCATTTGATCGGGGCGGACCTTCGTCCACAGAGCAATGAGCATCTCAAGGGCCTGGTCCACGCTGAGCGGGCGCTCCGTCACCATTGCCGGCGTATCCTCGCGCGGCGCCTGCACCGTTTCTTGCTGGTGTGCGCTCTCAGTTGGCTGCCTCGACTCAGGCTCATCCGCCTGTGCTTCGACGGCGTTTGCAGAATCCTGCGCTGCTGACTCGGGCGCTCGCTCGGCGTCGTCGGCAAAGACTCGTCCGCGGTCGCGCTCATAGTTCAGCACCTCAATGCCTGCACTGCCCGCGTACTGGGGAAGCCGCAGGGTTTGGCCCAACATGTTGGACAGCGTGGGCGCGGTGCCAACGCCAACCTCGATGAAACGCTCCACTTCGAGCTTCCCAAGGAGCAGATCCTGGGTCTCTATCCAGCGCACCGGGGAGGCAAACTGCCAGGCCAAAAGCTCGATGAGCAGGGTTCGGCCAAGACGCGCCGGGCTCGCCATGGCACCATCGAAGTCCGCGAGGATCTCCGCGATAGGCTCCGAGTCCACCACTTCTGCGATGGCCTCCACGAACTCGCGGCTGAGCGCGAAGGGCCGCGCCACGAGGTTAGGAATATAGCGCCCCACCAGAACGTCGAGGTCGATCGACTGAGGGATGAGTGCGTCGAGGTGCGCGCGGAAATCTGCCACGCCACCTACCAGGCGCGAGGAATGGAAGGGCACGTCGATACCCGGGATGGGGATGACGGCGCGCTGCCCGGGGGCGCGGTGCTCGGCGTCGCTCGCCAGCGCATCCAGGCCCGTCTTCGTGCCGGCGACCGCGTATTGGCGCCCGGCGATGTTGTGGTTGACCACCTCGAGGAACTCACCTGTCTCCGCCGCGACGCGGGCGACGTGGGCAAAGGCCTCGCCCGCGTTCATCCCCATCTTGTGCGGGCGCAGCGCCGCCAGACCGTAGAGCGACTGGCCCGCGGAATCGCGCTCGACCAGATGGTGCATGGTCAGCCCGCGGACATAAACGATGTCCAGGACCGCCTCCAAGGACAGGACCTCGGCATAGGCGGCCAGGGCGTTGTACTCGCCCACCGAGTGTCCAGCGAAGAAGGCACAACTTTCAAGAACCTCGGATTCTTTAAGCGCTGCAATCTGTGCGCAGCCCAGTGTGGCCATGGCCACCTGCGTGAACTGCGTCAGATACAGCACGCCATCCGGGTGCGTGAAGGTCTCACCAGCCACCACCACGGTGTCGGGGTTGTGGCGGACGATCTCCAGGATGGAGAAGCCCAAGCTTTGCCGCGTGTGCTCATCCGCACGCTCCCACACGGCGCGCGCCGCTGCGGATTCTGCATAGTCCTTCATCCCCATCCCCGGGGATTGGATGCCCTGGCCGGGGAAGGCGTAAAAGGTGGTGGGGTTGCTCATCGTGGCCCGCGCGTCCAGCACGGGAACACCGTGGCTGGTGGCGGTCACGCTGCGGACCTCGCCGTAGCCGCTGCGCTTGTCGACACCCACCCGTTCCACCTCGAACTCCACCTCACTGCCGGGAAGCACGGGTGCAAGCCAGGTAACGGACCACTCGAGGACGCGAGCCCCGTCGAAAGCCACGGCTGCTTGCGCCAGCGCCGAGGTCCACATGCCGTGGACGATCGGGCCTTGACGATGCCCCGCCAGTGCCGCAGCGTTCGATGACAGGTGGATGGGGTTCCTATCCCCCGTTACAACGGCGAAGGGCCGCAGTGATTGCGGTGCCACCGCGGTGGTGCGGTGGCGGAAGGAACGCGGAGTCTCCCGGAAGGAGGACTTTACGCTGTCTTCTTGACCGCTTTCTTGTGCACCATTAGTTGTGGCGCGCGCGAGCTCGAGCGCAGCGCCACCGCGCCGCCCGGTAATCAGGAAGCGCTCGTGCATCTGCGCGAATGCATGTTCTTCGCCGTGCACGGCGACGTTGACAGCAACGCTCACCTCAATGAGGCGCCCCGAGGGCGTATCGCGAACGTCTTTCAGTGCTGCGGTGTAGTTCAGTGCCAAGGGCTCGCAGCCCAGGGCGACGCTGCTGCGAAGCAGCTCCCAGGTGTCTGACTTGAGGCTCAGCGAATGCTCAAGGTGGACGAGGCCAAGGAAGCCCTCCACCACCGGTTCCCCCGACTCAGTGTGGGCACTGGCCAGGACGGCGAAGAGTGCCGGCCAGGCGGGGCCGACGAGAACATCGGGCGAGACATCAGGGCTCATTTCCCCGCTCGTCACCGCACCATACTGGGCAATGTCGGTGGCGCTGAGGTGAGCGCTGATTGTTGCGATCCCGGAATCAACCTCAGGTAGGTCACCGCCGAGGGCCTGGCGCAGCAGATCCCGCATGGCGGATTCAGCATCCTCGACCTTAACGAGTGGTGAGGCACCCGGAACGCGCGGCGGAGTGATGCGAACGCGCAGCTCAGCTCCGGAGTGAAAAGGAACGGTCAACCACATGGTGCCGTCGACCGCAGTGTCCAGCTCGGCCCCATCAAGTCCAAGACGCAGGGGGTTGGGCTGCTCGCGCCCCGCCCAATTTAGGCCCGGGGCTCGGCGGATGAGCTCTTCATTACTTAAGACAGGCTCCTCGCTGGAGTCGTCGAGAAGCGCAAGCGCCGCCTGCTCGAAGCGGCCTAGTATCTGTGCCACCGGTTCGTTGGCCTGCTCGATTCCCTCAACAGCCGCCGTGCCGGGGATGATGCAGACCTCATCGGCCTCGTAGTGCTCATCGTGCGCCTGCCACAAGGTGTCGCGGCGCCAGCGGCGGCGTACCTCGGAATCGATAACCGGCACAAAGTTTGCGGGTTTGCCCGGACCGTCCACGAGTTGAATGAACCACGCGGCGTCGGTCGGGTGCAGCGCGGCGTCACCGTAGAGTTCGGTCAGCTGATTAATTGCCTCAGCCGGGTTCTCGCGGTCAACCTCAACGCGCAACTCGATCTCGCCGTGATCGGTCGGGTGAAGGCGGGCTTCGGCGCGAGCCACCATGCTCGTAAATCGCCTCAACCAGGATTCATCAACCCAGCCGTCCTGGTAGGACAGCTCAAGGTAGCGCTGCAGCCACTCGGAATAGGACCTCTCATCGAGGTCGCCGAAGTAAGGCTTGCACGTGCGCCCGATGGCCTCAATGATCTCGGCGCGGCGTGCTTCTACGGCCGCGGCGTCACCGGCCACCTCATCCAGAAGGCGCCCGGCGCGGGCGAAAGAGTTGTCCAGCTCATGGATGTCCGCCCCTAGGTCCGAGCGGCCCGATATAACGTCCCCACTGTGCGCAGCGACGAGCGCCTGCTTTACCGACTCGGATGCGGTGGATTCCTTCGCCGCCATGACAGCGGTGCCCACCATGATGGCATCGACTGGCGCCGCGGGCAGACCGAAGCGCTGCGCCCACGTACCCAGCAGGTACTCTGCACCGCGCGCTGGGGTACCAATTCCCCCACCAACAGCGAGGAGAATATTGTCGCGCTCACGGATCCGCGCGTAAGTAGCAACGAGGACGTCATCGAGACCTTCTAAGGAGTGGTGGCCACCGGCCGCGCTGCCTTCCAGCTGCATGATGAGGGTGGTCTCAGTGAGAGCATCGGCGATACAGAGTACCTCCTCCACCTGCGCCGAAGTTCCCGGTTTGAAGGCGACCCAAGGGATGTTCGCGGCGTGGAGCTTCTCCACCAGCTCTTTGGCCTCCTCCACAGGCGGAATGCCAGCGGAAATCACCACGCCGTTGATGGGTGCTCCTCCTTCGCGTGCTCGCAGAATCGAGTTCGGCCCCTCGATCTGGCGACGCCACTGGGAAGCCGCAAGGTACAGTGCGTTGAACTGGACGTTCACCCCGGGCTGCAGCAACCTACCCAGGGTGTGCAGGTTCTCCTGCAGGATGTCATCGGTGTGCTGTCCTCCGCCGGCCAGCTCCGCCCAGTGCCCGGCATTGGCGGCTGCGGCGACGATGCCTGGTTCCACAGTGGTGGGGGTCATCCCGGGGAGCATGACTGGTGAGTAGCCGGTGGCTCGCGTAAAGGCAGTCACTAGGCGCCCGTTTGCAATGCGCGGGGCCCACTCGGACCACGCGCGGGGCAGAGCCGGTGCGCGACCCGGTTCCGCGAGCTGAGCCAGTCCTTCCGCCGTCCCCACGGCAAGCGTGCCCACGCCGCGTCCAGCAACAATGTCCCGCGTCAACGGCTCCACCCCGCGGGAAGGCCCCACTTCTAATATCCAGCGAGCCCCGGCTTCGAGCGCCGAGTCAACGCGCTCGGGCCAGTCCACGTAATCCGTGAGCACGGCCCGCGCGAGCTGCGCGGTGATTTCTAGGTCCAAGCCGATTCGCTCCGCCCAGCTTTCCACCTGCTCCACCGCAAACTGCATGGTGGGATGGTGGAACGCTGCTGAAACCTCAAGGTCGGTGACAGCGATGGCGGCTGACTCCCCTTCCCGCCCTTCCTTGAGGTCCGAGCTCTCCTGCAGCGTGGCCTTCACTCGGGCGAGCTCAGCCGGTGTTCCAACGATGACGAAGCGCCCACGGCCGTTGTCGAGCCCGATGTGTGCTCCGACTTCGCGCAGTTGCTGTCTCGTCGCGCCCGTCACCGCCGCCATGGGCGCGCCCTGCGGGGTGCGTATGAGCCCAGCGCTGCGCGCGGTAGTCGTCATGGCTGCACCGATGAGGCGTGCCAGCGCCAGGGCCTCCGCTGGTCTCATGCGCTTCTCCACCACCGCTGCGGCGAGTACGCCTTGGGAGTGACCAATGCTGGTGACGGCGTCGTCGAGTTCTACTCCGTGCGCGCGCAAGCATTCGAGTACGGCCAGCTGCGCGGTGAGGATGCCGGGGGTGGAGAGTGAGGCGTCGTCCAGCCCATGTGCCCTCCCTTGCTCCTCGTCCGCCCACACCAGTGGCGCAAACCCGCGCGGCGCGGTGGGTACAAGCTCGTCCTCCAGCGGGGCAAGGAGTTCCTCGGCTTCGGCGAGGTACTCCGCTATGAGTGGCCGGACGCCGGCAGCGAGGGCACTGCGCAGCGTCGGCAGCCAGGCATAGCCTTGTCCGGAGAAGGAGAGTGCGAAGGGCTCGGCGTCTAGGCGCGCGGACAAAGGCACAGAGACGTGGAAATCAGACACCTGCGCTACTCCCCCAAAGTGCGCACAACAAGCTGCACGGCCTCATCGAGGGAAGGATGCGATGTCGGCTTCGGCATACCGCAAAAGACCTGGCAGGCGTGATCCGGGATGACCTCCGCCGAGCGCGTAAGGCCGCGCTCGGCGAGGTAGTCGTCAAAGAACATATCGATACTCATACCGTGTGCCGATTCTACCCACTAGGATCAATGCGTCATGGCCTCTCGTACCCCGTTCTTCATCGCCGCGCTGCTCAACGCTGCGGTGGCTGTGCTCGTGGTGGTCGGCCTGCTCCTTCCCTCCCCGGCTGCTCCCCCAGCGGCGGGGCCGAGTGCTTCCACAACAACAGCGGCGCCCGCGCAAGAAGCCCCCACAGAAGAACACTCCGACGAAGCCACGCCCCCGCCAGACATTGCGCCAGGCATAGCCGAAGCGCTCGCCGCCCTAGATTCTCTGAAGGTCAAGGGCCGCGCCCCCATGACCGGTTATGAGCGCGAGGAATTCGGCCAGGCCTGGTCCGATGATGTCACGGTGGTGTTTGGCCACAACGGCTGCGATACCCGCAACGATATCCTCCGCAGGGACTTGGATCCGGAGAGCCTCGTGCTCAAGGAAGGAACCCACGACTGCGTGGCGCTCGCCGGCACCTTGCATGATCCTTATTCGGGCCAGGACATTGAGTTTCAGCGCGGGGCGCAGACCTCGAGTGCAGTGCAGATCGATCACGTTGTGGCGCTGGCCGACGCCTGGCAGAAAGGCGCCCAGCAATGGTCACCCGAGAAGCGCCGCAACTTTGCCAATGATCCCCGCAATCTCCTTGCCGTCGATGGTCCTCTCAACCAGCAGAAAGGCGCCGGCGATGCCGCCACGTGGCTGCCGCCCAACAAAGGTTTTCGCTGTGAGTATGCGCGTCGCATCGTCGAGGTAAAAGCGGTCTATGAAATCTGGGTCACGGAGGCTGAAAAAGATGCGCTGAGCCGGCTCCTGCATGCTTGCTGAGCGTTCCTTACCCCTTATCTATTCAGCGCAATCCCCCTGCACACTACCCCCAAACTATGCGCATATTATTCACTGCCACCCAGGCAATCAGGCACGATTTGTGAGCCCAAAGAAGCTTTCAGTCCCTGCACCGACACTCCCCTGCTTGCAAATTTCTATAGGCCAATTAATATGTAATTAATACAAAGTTTTCACACGCGGGGAGTACCCCCCATGAAACAAAAACAATCATTATTCCTCTCCTGTCTCACATTTCTTTTAATATGTGACACAGCACCTAGCCTGAGGTCTAGGTCACATGAGTGCCGTTAACTCTTATCGGCCGCCATACTCACCGAATCTGCCGAGACAAACCCTGCGAAGGAATAGTGATGTTCAAGTACATCATCAAGAAGACCGCCAGCTGGCTGGTAGTCATCTTCCTCGCGACTAATATCGCGTATCTCCTGGCCGCAACCTTCCTTGATCCCCGATCAAATTATGTCGGCCGCAACCCACCGCTCGAGCCGGAAGAAATCGGCCGCATCCTCACTCCGCTCGGGCTCAATCCTGAGACCCCGCTTATTGAGCGCTGGTGGGGCTGGCTTTCCAACATTCTCTTCCACTGGGACTGGGGTACCTCCCCTCTCGGCGACCCGGTCAGCGCGCAAATCGCTCACCGCGCTCTCGTCTCGGCACAGCTACTGCTCGTCGCCACGATCCTCTCCGTCATCATCGGCGTCGGCCTTGGTGTCTACACCGCTTCCCGCCAATACAAAGCGGCTGACCGCTTCTGGCAGGGCGTTTCCATCATCACGATGAACACCCACGTGGTCGTCGCCTCCATTCTGGTTGTTGCCGGTGGCCTGTGGATCAACCGCGTCACCGGCCACCGCGTGGTTTATGTGACGGGCGCGTCCAGCCTCGGCGTCGAAGGCTTCTTCCCCAAGCTGCTGGATATGGCGCAGCACCTCATCTTGCCGTCCATCTCGCTCATCATCATCAGCTACGCCGGCTACCACATGATGCAGCGCACCCTGTTGCTGGATAACTTGAATGCCGACTACGTGCGCACCGCCCGGGCCAAGGGCCTCACGCGCTCCCAGGCCATCCGCAAGCACGCCCTGCGCACCTCCATCATTCCGGTGGCAACCTCCGTGGCCTTCTCCGTTCCCGGAATCTTTACCGGCGCCATCATGACGGAAACCATTTTCGCGTGGAAGGGAATGGGCCAGTACTTCATCGAAACCATCAGCCGCAACGACGTCAACGGCACCACCGCCGTCGCCGCCTTCGGTGCCGTCATGATTGCCTTCTCCGCAATCCTGGCTGACCTCGTCGTCGTAGCCCTCGATCCGCGAGTAAGGGTGAGCTAAATGTCTCCAGAAAAGAAATCCACGTCGCCGCGCTCGGCAGCACGTCAGCCGCAACGCCACCGCCGCAACGATCTCGCTATCGACACCGCCGCGGACAACCTTGGCGTGCGCCCGCATACCGCCACTGCTGACTTTTCACCGCAGACCGAACCCAGCGCACAGTCCGCACTTGGTTCCGGCGTCGATGTCGATGACGCACAGCGCAAGCAGTTCTCCAGCAACGAGTTCCGCGGCACCTCAAAGCTCAAGCTGTACGTTCGCCGCTTCTTCCGCAACAAGTTCGCGGCCGTCGGCCTCGTCATCTTCGTGTTGCTCACCCTGCTGGCCATCTTTGGCAGCCTGCTGACCCCCTGGGGTTTCGATGAGCCGGACTTCTTCAACCTGTCCACCGGACCTTCCTCCGAGCACTGGTTCGGCACGACCGATTCCGGTAACGACCTCTTCGCGCAAACCGTCCACGGCCTGGGCCGCTCGCTCATCATTGCGCTTATCGTGTCGATAGCATCCACGGTGTTGTCCGCTTTCATCGGCGCGGCCGCGGCCATGTACGGAGGCGCGGTGGAAAAGGTCATCCTGGCCGTCATCCACTTCCTGCTGGCAATCCCGACCTTCCTGCTCATCGCTCTGGTGGTCTCCGATTCCGGCGGTGACTGGAAGCTGCTCATCGTGGTGCTCATCGTCTTCGGCTGGATGTACCCGGCGCGTGTCATCTGGGCCATGGCGCTCAGCGTGCGCGAGAACGACTACGTCCGCGCCGCGGACTACATGGGTGTTTCGCGCCTGCGCACCATCTTCCGCCACGTAGTGCCCAACATCGGTTCGCTGCTCATCATCCAAGCGGCCCTGGGCGTGGTGTCCACCATCATGTCGGAGACCGCGCTGTCCTTCTTGGGCTTGGGCGTGAAGCTTCCCGACGTCTCCCTGGGCACCCTCCTGGCCGGCGGCGCCAACGCCGTCGAGGCTTCACCCTGGCTCTTCTACTTCCCTGCAGGCATCCTCACGCTGCTGACCGTCTCCATGGCGTTCATCGCCGACGGTCTGCGCGACGCCATTGACCCCAACTCGAACTCTGGAGGCCGAGCATGACCCCGCAGAATACTGCGCATAACGCCAACGCCGTCCCGGCCAGCCGCGCTACCGATCCCGCCGCGTCCGCCGACCCGGTTCTGTCCGTACGCAATCTGTCCGTCACCTTCCCCTCGGAGGCCGGCTCCGTCCACGCCGTACGTGGCGTTGACTTCGACCTTATGCCGGGCCGCACCCTGGCCATTGTGGGCGAGTCCGGCTCCGGTAAGTCCGTCACCTCAATGGCGGTTATGGGTCTGCTGCCGGATTACGCCAAGGTGGAAGGCTCCGTGGTCTATGCCGGCACCGAGCTCATCGGCAAGTCCGACAAGGAGATGTCGAAGATCCGCGGCAAGGACATCGCCATGATCTTCCAGGACCCGCTCTCCTCCCTGACCCCGGTGTTCTCCATCGGCGACCAGCTCATCGAAGCCATCCAGACCCACCGCGATGTCTCCACGAAGGAGGCGGAGAAGGAGGCCATTCGCCTGCTCGAACTCGTCGGCATTCCGGAGGCGGACAAGCGCGTGAAGTCCTTCCCGCACGAGTTCTCCGGTGGTATGCGTCAGCGCGTGGTCATCGCCATCGCCATGGCGAATAACCCGCGCGTCATCATCGCCGACGAGCCCACCACGGCCCTCGACGTCACCATCCAGGCTCAGATCCTGGAGGTCCTCAAGGTGGCGCAGCGCGAAACCGGCGCCGCGGTCATCATGATTACCCACGACATGGGTGTCGTGGCCGGCACAGCCGACGACGTCCTCGTCATGTACGCCGGTCGCCCGGTGGAGCTGGGCGATGTCGACACCATCTTCAACAACCCCAAGATGCCCTACACCGTGGGTCTTCTCGGGTCGACGCCGCGCGTCGACAAGGCCACCGATGAGCCGCTGACCCCCATAGCGGGTACCCCGCCGCGGCTGATTGAGGTCGCCGCCGAGTGCCCCTTCGCCGACCGTTGCCCAGTGGTGATGGACGAGTGCCGCACCATGGAGCCGGAGCTGCGTGAGCTTGGCGACGGCCCCGGCCACTACGCCTCCTGCCTACGCTCCGATGAAATTGAGGACGGCACGATTGGCGGCGAGCGCATGTACCCACTACCGAAGCTTTCCGCCGATACCTTGGGCGATACGCCCTACGACCAGCGCCCCGTCACCTTGGAGGTCAAGAACCTGGTCAAGGACTTCCCGCTCATCAAGGGAGCGATTCTCAAGCGCCGCGTCGGCACCGTCCATGCGGTCAAGAACGTCAGCTTCGACGTGCACCAGGGCGAGTGCTTCGCCATCGTGGGTGAGTCCGGTTCCGGCAAGACCACCACCCTGCTGGAGATCATGGACCTCAACCCTCCAGAGGGCTCCACCATCGTGGTCAACGGCACCAACACCTCCGGCTTGAGTGCGTCGGCACGCCGCAAGCTGCGCAAGGACATCCAGATCGTCTTCCAGGATCCAATGAGCTCGCTCAACCCGCGCATGACCATCCGTGAGATCATCGCTGAGCCGCTGGAATCGCTGGGGTACGAGGGGGACGTCGGCCAGCGCGTGGGTGAGCTGATGAAACTCGTCGGCCTCGAATCCCACCAGGTGGACCGCTTCCCCGGACACTTCTCTGGCGGACAGCGCCAGCGCATCGGCTTGGCCCGCGCGCTCGCCACCAACCCCTCCATCGTGGTGCTCGATGAGCCCGTCTCCGCCCTCGACGTGTCCATCCAGGCTGGCATCATCAACCTGCTGCACGATCTGAAGAACCGCCTCGGGATCTCCCTGGTCTTCGTCGCCCACGACCTGTCCGTTGTGCGCCACCTCTCCGACAAGGTCGCGGTGATGTACAAGGGCGATTTCGTGGAATACGGCCCCACCGACGAGGTCTTCGACAACCCCCAACACGCTTATACCCGCGCGCTGCTCTCCGCCATCCCGGTGCCGGACCCAGCCGTGGAACGTGACCGGGTGCGCGAGATTTACCAGCCCGCCGAAACCCCGGCTTAGCAAGACTTATAACTGAATACTCACCCCTTTGTCTCCATGTTTCCTCTCGAAAGGACACAAAAATGAACATGAAGCTCCGCAGGACCGCCCTCGCAGTGGTCACCGCCTCTGCCCTCATTCTCACCGGCTGCGCCTCCGACGGCGGCTCCGGCAGCTCCGATGGCTCCAAGGACTCCAGCAACTCCGCAGCCGGCGAGAAGCTGGACGTCAAGCTGGACGGATCCTACAACGCCAAGGACCGCTCCGAGCTCAAGCAGGGCGGCGAGCTGCGCCTGGCCATCACCGAGATCTCCCAGCAGCAGAACCCCTTCCAGGCCGACGGTACCCGCTACACCAGCGACGTCTGGAAGTTCTACAACCCGCAGATCGGTCTTTTCGACGGATCCGGCGAGTTCCACGTCAACAATGACTACATCACGGACGTCAAGGACGAGGAGAAGGACGGCAAGACCGTCGTCACCTACACCATCCACGAGAAGGCCCAGTACAACGACGGCACCCCGATTGACTGGAAGGCCTTCGAGAACACCTGGAAGTTCAACAACGGTGAGGACGAGGAGGCTAACGTCTCCTCCACCGATGGCTACGAGCTCATCGAGTCCGTCGAGCCAGGTGAGAACGACAAGCAGGCCGTCATCACCTTCAAGCAGGCATACCCCTGGTGGCAGGGTCTGTTCAACATCCTGCTCCCGCCGCAAATTGACTCCGCCAAGAAGTTCAACGAAGCCTACCTCGGTGAGGTCCACCCAGAGTGGGGCGCGGGCCCGTTCAAGGTTGAAAACGTTGACTTCCAGAGCGGCAGCGCTACCTTCGTCCCGAACGAGAAGTGGTGGGGCGATAAGCCTTTCCTGGACAAGGTGACCTACCGTCAGATGGAGGATCAGGCCTCCATCAACGCGTTCAAGGCCGGCGAGATTGACGCCACCGGCGTGGGCAACAAGGAGCGCCTGGCTGCAGTCAAGGACATGCAGGGCATTGAGATCCGCACCGCCATGGCCCCGTCCAACTCGCTCATCGTTCTCAACTCCAAGAACGAGATTCTTTCCGATGCCAAGGTCCGCGAGGCCATCATGACCGGTATCGACCGCTCCACGCTGTCCGGCATCCGCTTCAACGGCCTCAACGGCTACACCGAGGAGTTGCCGGGATCCTTCAACCTGTACCAGACCCAGGAGGGCTACGAGGACAACTTCGGGTCTGTGGTGAAGTTCGATGCCGAGAAGGCTAAGTCCCTGCTCGACGAGGCCGGCTGGAAGGAAGGCGGCGACGGCATCCGCGAGAAGGACGGCAAGAAGCTGTCCATGCGCTACACGCTGTTGGGTGATTCTTCCATCAGCAAGGCCCTGGCCACCGCCACCCAGAAGATGATGAAGGACATCGGCGTGGACCTGAAGGTGGAGGAGCGCCCGTCCGCGGACTTCTCCAAGATCACCTCCTCCTATGACTTTGATGTCTTCCCCATGGGCTTCTCCTCCGGCGATCCGTTCGGTGTGGCCTACTTCGGCCAGATTTACCGCTCCGGCTCCCAGCTCAACCGCTCCGGCACGGGTACCCCGGAGATGGACAAGAAGATCGACGAGCTATCCCAGATCGCCGATCCAAACGAGCAGATCAAGGAAGCCAACAAGCTGGAGAAGGAAGCACTGGGTCAGTTCGGCATCATGCCGATTTACAACGGCCCGGCCATGGTGGCTACCAGCCCGGACATCGCGAACTTCGGTGCCAACTCCTTCGCCGTCATCGAGGTGGAGAACATCGGCTACGTCAAGTAGGTAACGCGCTCGGCGCCGCACCATATGATGCGCGGAGCCTTGCTCTCACTTCCGCCGAAAGAAAAGAGAGGGCCTTCCCAGACTGCGGGAAGGCCCTCTATTCATGTGCTTAGCTGTCTTTAGTTGCCCTTGTTGAGCTGGTTGCGCAACTGGTCAAAGTAATCGCGCGCGCTCTGCGGCTGATTATTGCCCTGGGGCGGGGCCGGGAAACCCGAGAACTGACCAAAGCCCTGGCCCTGCTGTGCGTTCTGCACCTTTTCCTGAGCCTGTTGCTGTGCGCGCTGCGCCTGCTCCATCAGCTCAGCATCGCGGCGGGCACGCTCATCGCGCTCGCGGCGCTCCTGCTCCTCACGGCGGCGGCGCTCAGCGGCGGCGTCCTCGCGGCTGTGCTTTGCTTCGCCGGCCGGCACCTTCGGCTTCGGGGCTTCATTAATAGCGTTGGTGGACAGCAGCGTATCGCGCATACCGCCGAAGAGATCCTGCATGCCGCCCGGGTTAGACGGCATGTAGAGCACGTTGGTGTGGGCGCGGTCGGCTACGTCCACCATGGCGTCGAGGTACTGGGAGACCAGCATGAGGGTCTCGGGGTTCTCCTGCACGCCGGCAGCACGCAGCAGCTCATACTGCTGGGCAATACCTTCGACGATTTCCTTACGCTGGTCAGCCACACCGCGACCCTGCAGCTTCTTAGCCTCGGCCGCACCCTCGGCCTCCTTGACCACGCGGATCTTCTCGGCCTCCGCCTGAGCAACGGCCGCCTCGCGCTCACGCTGCGCCGCGTTAATGGAGTTCATGGACTCGCGCACGCGAGCATCTGGGCGAATATCGGTGACCAGGGTATTGACGAAGTTCCAGCCGTAGGCGGCCATGTTATCGCGCAGGGACATCGCCACGTTGCGGGCGATGGTGTCCTTGGAAGAGAAGGAATCATCCAGGTTCATGTTTGCCACGGAGGAACGGACGTTGTCCTGCACGTAGGCCACGATCTGCTGCTCGTGGTTGGACAGGGTATAGAAGGCCTGGCGCTCGCTGCCCTGGACTACCTCGTACTGCACGGCAACGGGGATCTGGACGAAGACGTTGTCCTTGGTCTTGGTTTCCACCATGACATCGAGCTGACGGATCTGCAGGCTGATCTTGGCGCGCACGCGGTCGACGTAGGGCAGCTTGAAGTGCAAGCCTGCGTGAGCCACGGTCACGAACTTACCCATCCGCTCAATGATGGCGGCTTCCTTCGTCCGGACGATGAAGAAACCGTCGAAGGCGGTGGCAATAATAAGTAGGAGAATCACGCCAATGACGATGAGACCGGCCATAGGCTTATCCTTTCTGCTCGATTTAGATTTTCCTAACCAGTGTGCCACACGGTGACCACCACCACATCTCGAGGGAGATCACTCCCCGAGGTCACTCGGAGCCTTTAATGCTCGTCAGCTACCCGGAAGAGCTCACCCAAAATCCCCGCGCCGTCCTCACTAATCCCATTGTGTTGGAAGCGGTTAGTCACCACTGGGCGCAAGTCGCGGTAGGTCTCCGCTGTGGCTAGGGAATCCTCGAAGGGCACGAAGATATCGTCGAGGTAGATGGCGGCGGAGGCGGTAACGGGGGCGTCGGCAAGCTTGGCGGCGTCATACGGAGAGCTTGCCCACTCGTGGGCGGCGAGCTCCTCGGCGGCCTGCTTGAAGGGGCGCAGCGCCGGGTCCTCATCGAACTGCCAAGGGAAAATGTGCTCACCGGTCAGATAGGTGCCGCCTTCGGCGAACTCGGGGAATTCCTCGCGTATGCGGTGCGCCGCCCAGCCGGTGACGGCTTGGCCGCCGACGCCACCGTAGATGGATTCATGAATCGCCGCGTACAGCGGGCCGGCCTGGAAGCTCACGCGGCTACCGACGTCGTTGAGGAAGTCCGAACGCAAGCGCTTCTCGCCGTGCACGGTGCGGAAAGGTTCCTCCAGCAGGTAACCCAGAGAATCGAATCCGGTACCGCGGCCCAGTTCGATGCCGATGGTGCGGAAGCGGCGCGAAGACAGACGCTCCCCCGTCGGCAGCAGCTCCTCCGAGTTGTCTAGGTGGTGGAGGATTTCCTCGATGCGCGCTTGTGCCCACGGGAACTGGGCATAGAACCGCTCGTGGCGGACCTTGAGCTTGGCAAAGGTGGTGCGGTAGAGATCATCCGCGCCTTTGGTCAGGGTGGGCAGTCCACCAGTGAGGAAGGCACGCCCAATGGAATCAGGGAACATCGAGACATAGGCGGTGATGATGAAGCCGCCGAAGGATTGGCCGAAGAGATCCCAGGATTCCTCGCCGAGGTGCTCGCGCAGGCGCTCGGCATCGCGCACGATATTTTCTTGCCGCAGCTGCGCCAGACGCGCAGCGCTGCGATCCTCAGCCGGGCTGAGCTCGTCAATGCGATGGCTGCGCCCGGTGCCGCGCTGGTCCATGAGGATCCAGCGGTAGCGCTCCAAGCCCTTCCCGATGAGTCCGGAAGCACCCGTCGGCCGCGGCGCCGGGAAGCCCGGCCCGCCCTGGTTATAGAGCAGCGCCGGATAATTCTCACCGCCGGGCGGGATGATTTCCCGGGCGTAGAGCTCGAACTCCCCCGCGGCGGGATTGTCATAGTCCCAGGGGACGGTGATGGTGTGTTCCTTGATGGTGTGGCCGAAGCGTTTCATGCTTCTAGTAGACCACGAAACCTTCCTTGCGGAACACCTCGCGGATAGCTTCGACGTCTTCCGGCTTCGGCGGCTTCGTATCCTCCAAGGTGTAGGGGTAGCCCAGCTCGTGCCACTTATCCGCGCCCATGTTGTGGAAGGGCAGCACCTCGATGCGCTCAATGTTGCTCTTCCAGCGGGAGACAATGCGCGCAACGTTGGCGACGTTCTCTGGGGAGTCGGTAAGCCCCGGCACCACCACGAAGCGAATCCACACCGGTTTGCCGATGGCATTGAGGCGATCCCCAAAGTCGATCGTCGGCTGCAATTCACGCCGGGTGACCTTTTTATAGGTCTCCTCGTCACCGGACTTGACGTCCAGCAGCACCAAATCGATATTGTCCAGGTCTTCATCACGCAGGCGCGCGCCGAGGTAGCCCGAGGTATCGATCGTGGTGTGGATGCCTGCATCGTGGACTTCCTTGAGCAGGCGCCGCGCGAAGGCGATCTGGAAGAGTGGCTCACCACCAGAGATGGTCAGCCCACCCCCGGAAGCCTTGAAGACGGGCTTATAACGCTTGACGCGCTTAACCACGTCTTCGATGCGCTCCAAGGTGCCGACCTTCATCTCCATGGTGTCTGGATTGTGGCAGTACTGGCAGCGCAACGGGCAACCCGACATGAACATGGTCATGCGGGTTCCAGGCCCATCCACGGCCGTCACCAGCTCCCAGGAGTGCACGAGCGCGACATCACCAGAGCGGCGAGCCTGCATCAACTCTGGGCGGGTGTAACCGTCGAGGTCGTTGTCCGTTCCTAAACCGGCGGCGGCGCCGCGCACCTTCTCCCCTTCTTCTGGGGTAAGGCGCACGACGCCGGTAATGCCATCTGCCATTTAGGAGCCCTGGTGGAAGGTACGGGAGATGACGTCCAGCTGCTGCTCGCGGGTGAGCTTCACAAAGTTCACCGCGTAGCCGGAAACGCGGACCGTGAGGTTCGGGTACTTCTCCGGGTGCTCAACGGCGTCCTCCAGGGTGGACTTGTCCAGGACGTTAATGTTGGCGTGGTAAAGGCCCGAGTTCATGTTGTTGGCGGTGCGGTTGGCCTTCATGGAAGCGAGGCGCTCGTCGAAAGTTTTGGTTGCCATGATGTGTTCTCCTTAGGAAGTGGTGTGGACGTGGTCTATTCGGAATCCATGATGAAGCCGGCGTCGAGGACGCCCACCAGGTTGGTGATGCGCTCCTCCGGGGTGCGGCCCAATCCGGACGGGGTGATGGTGTTGGTCAGCGAGATGCCGTCGAGTGCATCCTTGTAGTCCAGCTTGCCTACCGACAGCATGGAGGCAACCATGCCGTGGCTATCCGCGCCGTTCTCCGGGTTTGCGCCCGGCGCGAACGGGGTACCTGCCTGGTGGCCGGACGGGAAGGAACCAGTTGCCTTGCCGTAGACAACGTTGGAGGTAATGGTCAGCACCGACTGGGTGGGGATGGCGTTGCGGTACATCGGGATGGCCTTAATCTTCTCCATCACGGTGTGAACGATGGTGGCGGCGATGTCATCGGCGCGGTCGTCATCGTTGCCGTAGAAGGGGAAGTCACCTTCCGTCTTGTAGTCCACGATGAGGCCGGTTTCATCGCGCACCGGGTAGACCTTGGCGTACTTGATGGCGGAAAGCGAATCAGCCACGATGGACAGGCCGGCGATACCGCAGCCCATGGAGCGCACGATATCGGAATCATGCAGCGCCATCTCGATGGCCTCGTAGGCGTACTTGTCGTGGCAGTAGTGGATGATGTTGAGGGCCTCAACGTAGGTGCCCACAACCCAATCCAGCATCTCCTCGTACTTCTGCCAGACCTCGTCGAAGTCGAGCGGTCCATCGCCCTGGATTGCTTCGTAGCCGTCCACGACCTGCTTGCCGCTGACCTCGTCGCGGCCGCCGTTGATGGCGTAGAGCAGGGCCTTGGCGGCGTTCACGCGGGCGCCGAAGAACTGCATTTGCTTGCCGACGGCCATCGGGGACACGCAGCACGCAATTGCGGCGTCGTCGCCCCACTGCTCACGAATCTGCTTATCGGACTCGTACTGGATCGAGGAGGTCTCAATCGAGATGTGGGCGCAGAATTCCTTGTAGCCCGCCGGCAGCTGCGGATCCCAGAAGATGGTGATGTTCGGCTCCGGCGACGGGCCCAGGTTGATCAGCGTCTGCAGCAGACGGAAAGAAGTCTTGGTCACCATGTGGCGGCCATCGTCGCCAAAGCCGGCATCGGACCAGGTTGCCCAGTACGGGTCACCGGAGAAGATCTGGTCATAGTCCTCGGTGCGCAGGAAGCGGACGATGCGCAGCTTGAGCACCAGCTGGTCGATGATCTCCTGGGCGTCTTCCTCGGTGATGATGCCCGCGTTCAGGTCACGCTCGAAGTAGCAATCGAAGAATGCGGAGAGGCGGCCGATGGACATGGCGGCGCCGTCCTGGGACTTGATGGAGGCAAGGTATCCAAAGTAGGTCCACTGCACTGCCTCGTGGGCGGTCTTCGCGGGCTTCGAGATATCGAAGCCATAGGACTCAGCCATGACCTTGAGCTTCTTCAGAGCCTTGATCTGCTCGGCGTGCTCCTCGCGGTAGCGTGCCCAGTGCTCGGAGAAGCCGAGGTCCCCCACCGCATGCTTGGATGCTTCCTTCTCAGCAATGAGGAAGTCCACGCCGTAGAGGGCCACGCGGCGGTAGTCGCCGATGATGCGGCCGCGGCCATAGGCATCCGGCAGGCCGGTGATGATGTGGGAGGAACGCGCTGCGCGGATGCGCGGGGTGTAGATATCGAAGACTGCATCGTTGTGGGTCTTGCGGTAGCGCGTGAAGATCTTCTCGATCTCCGGGTCGGTTTCCTTACCGGCTTCCTTGATGGCCTGCTTGACCATGCGCCAACCACCATTGGGCATCATGGCGCGCTTGAGCGGCGTATCCGTCTGCAGGCCAACGATGACGTCATCGTCCTCGGAGATGTACCCAGCCGGGAAGGCGTCGATATCGCTTGGGGTGTGGGTGTCTACGTCGAAGATGCGCTTTTGGCGCTCGACGGACAGGTAATTCTTCTCCAAATGATCCCACACGCGCTGCGTCTTCTCGGTGGGCCCAGCGAGGAAGGAGGAGTCCCCGTCATAAGGGGTGTAGTTGCGCTGGATAAAATCACGAACGTCAATGTTTTCAGTCCACGGGCCGGGCTCAAAGCCCTTCCATGCCTCGAACTGCACAGACTGTTCCGTTGCGGTGGTCACTATTTTGACTCCCTTCATAGTTCGCACGACGCGTAACACTTAGTCGCAGAAGGGCTGTGGGTGACTTCGGCTCACGGGCAATTCGGTCAACGCGTATCGTCACCGAACCCCTCTCTGTAGCCAATAGTAGGGGTACGGACGCATAACCTCATATCGGCAAATGCGGGCCCCATGCCACCGAACGGGCTGGTTTTAGCACCACACTGGTCAGCTCTCTCATAGGTAACGACCGTACGGTTAGATGCGGGGGTAAATCACCCCCTGACGTGGCCTTTCCCACACCTTCCAGGCAAGTTCTTGGTGCCTGTCCGCGCCGCGCTCTATTGTTATGCGCAGTATCCTCGTCTCGCCCTTCAGCAAGGAGCTCTTTGCGTGTCTGACACCGCCGCTACCGCTAGCCCTGCCACCACCCCAACCCATCCCGTTGATGTTGTCCCGCCAGCGCCCAAGCTGGCAGCGCTCGGACTTCAGCACGTTCTCGCTTTCTACGCGGGCGCGGTCATCGTGCCGCTGCTCATCGCTGGTTCCTTGGGCCTCGATGAGGCCACCACGATTCACCTCATCAACGCTGACCTGTTGACCTGTGGTCTGGCGACGTTGATCCAAGCGGTGGGCGTCGGCAAGCACATCGGCGTCCGGCTGCCCATCATCCAGGGCGTAACCACCACGGCGGTCAGCCCCATCATAGCCATCGGCATGAGCGCTGGTGACCAGCCACTGCCCACGATCTATGGTGCGATTATTGCTGCCGGTATCTTTACCTTCTTCGCCGCGCCGGTCTTTGGACGCGTGCTCAAGTACTTCCCGCCGATTGTCACCGGCACCGTGCTTCTGGTCATGGGTACGTCGCTGCTGGCGGTCTCAGCAAATGACTTTGTCAATTACGCTGACGGGGTCCCGGCCGCGCGCGATCTGCTCTATGGTTTCGGCACGCTGGCCATCATCATTGTTGTGCAGCGTTTCTTCCGCGGCTTCCTGGGCACGCTGTCTGTGTTGCTTGGTTTGGTCATCGGTACTGGCGTGGCCTTCGTGCTGGGCGATACGTCCTTTGACGGCGTGCGTGAGGCTGATGCCATCGGCATGACGACGCCCTTCTACTTCGGTATGCCGAAGTTCGACATCATGGCGATTCTCTCCCTCATCATCGTCATGATCATCACCATGGTGGAAACCACCGGCGATGTCTTCGCTACCGGTGAGATTGTGAAGAAGCGCATCAAACGCGATGACGTTGTGCGCGCCATTCGCGCCGACGGTCTCTCCACCACCCTTGGTGGCGTGATGAACTCCTTCCCCTATACCTGCTTTGCGCAGAACGTCGGCCTCGTCCGCCTCACCGGTGTGAAGTCCCGCTGGGTCGCGGTGTCAGCAGCGGGCTTCATGATCATCCTGGGGCTGCTACCCAAGGCTGCAGCCATCGTGGCAGCTATCCCCTCCCCGGTGCTCGGCGGCGCCTCCCTCGCTCTGTTCGCCAACGTCGCCTGGGCCGGCCTGCAGACCATCGCGAAGGAAGACATCACCGACGGCCGCAACGCCGCCATCGTTACCACCGCGTTGGGGCTGGCCATGCTCGTCACCTTCAAGCCGGACGTAGCGACCGCCTTCCCGGAGTGGGCGCAGATCTTCGTCTCCTCCGGAATGTCCATCGGCGCTATCACCGCAATCCTGCTCAACTTGCTCTTCTTCCACCTCGGCTCGCAGTCCGGCGATGATGTCAGCCGCCTCGACGGCGCCGGTGTCTCGCTCAAGGAGCTCAACGAGATGGACCGCGATAGCTTCGTCAGCGCTCTGCGCCCGCTCTTCAACAACGAAACCTGGCCGCTCGAAGCCGCCTGGGAACTGCGCCCCTTCCAGGACGTCAGCCAGTTGCGCGAGGCAATCCAGGTCACGGTGCTCACCGCTCCGAGCGACCAGCGCCGCGCACTGATCCACGACTACCCGGCGATGGATGAGCTGCTGCTGGCCGATTCCGACACGGCCGCCACCATCTCCGCCGACCGCGGTTCCCTGGCCCTGGATGACCTCGACGATATTCAAACGCAGCAGCTTATCGACGTCTCACAGGCCTATCGCGAGCGCTTCGACATGCCGTTCGTGGCATACCTGGACACCAATGACTCGGCCGATCGCGTCATCGATGCGGGCGTGCGCCGCTTGTCCAACTCGGATGAGCTGGAGCAGCGCGTGGTCTTGAGCGAAATCATCGAGATTGCCAATGACCGCTTCGATATCCTCCTTGCGGACGCTAACCCGGTGCGAGCTTACTGGGACCGCAAGTTCACGGAGGTGGAATGAACATAGTTCATTCCACGTACGGGGGACACTCGACGTAGAAAAAGGATCATTCCACGCAAAAGGTCACTCGACGTGAGGACTAGCTGAACTCCATGGTGACCTGGGCCTCGGGGTCAACGCCACGGATGATGCCCTCATAGAAATTGCGAGCTTGATCCTGCAGGAGCTCGCGGTTGTCGTCGATGTCCTCGCGCTTCTTATCGGCGCTGAGGACATCCGACACTGTAGATGCGGCGTCGATCGGCTGGGTGGTCCAGCTGAGCACGCCGTTGTTTTCCACAGCGGTCTTAAACTCTTCATCGGAATGCCCAATGAAGATGAAGTCCGGGATGTGGACAGTGTAGGCATGCTCGCCGGTCTCAGTGACGCGAACGTCCTTGCCTTCGATACCGAGCTTGGCTTTATAGGAATACTGCACAAATTGTGTTCGGCTAGTCCACGGAACCTTCACGCCTAAGACCTGACCCACGGAAGATTTCTCCGCCAGCCCCTGGATACCCAGGCTGAGCAAGACCACCTGCTCTTCGCGCTGGACAGCCTTAACGACCTGCGTGTTGGTTGACTGCACCGGCGCGGTATAAACCTCGTGCGGCTGGCGCACGGCGTAGACACCAAGCGCAGCGCAGGCCAGCGACAACAGCACCACGAGGGCGATGAGGGTGGTGCTTAGTTTGCGAGGAGACATAAAGCCCGTCCTTTGTGTGATTCAGAAAAAGATGCCTTCCAGACTAGCCCTTCGATCTGAACCCAGCCCCACACACAATGCTTTTACCTTGCTCTGATGAGGGCCTGCTGATCCACGAAGGCGCCAAAGGCCATCAACAAGGTGTCAAGCTCCGTGCGCAAGTGGCGGTGCATAACCACCGCCCCAGAACGCCGAAGCCGTTCTTCGGCAACCCCGTTGACGTCGCCTAGCACCAGCACCACGTGGCCGGGGAGGACGCCATCGAATTCTGTGGCGTCGAGAACCACACCATCGCACGCGCGTGCTTCCTCTTCCGTACTGATCCACCGAACACGCACTCCGTGTGGTGCGTAGCGTGCCACATCCGCAGCCAAACGCTCGCTCATTAAAAGCCCGAGAGTTACTGTCATACGCATTTCAATCACCTGTCCTGAAGCCTTGTGACAAGGGCTTTTACCTTGCCTAGCCACAGAATAAAGATTGAAACGTTCACTGTATATGGTCGTTTCAGTTCTATATGATCAGGGCCATGGACAAGGAAGAACGTCAGCGCAGAATCATCTGGGCGGTTGACTCGGGGAGCAAAACGGTCAACCAACTACAAGAACTCACTGGGGCCTCCGCGATTACCATCCGCCGAGATCTCACCGAGCTGGAAGAAGCTGGGGCACTCACGCGCTTTCATGGCGGCGCTCGCCCCGCTGTGCGACGGGGTGCCCGCTATCCCCTAGAGGTTCGCCGGAAAGAGGACCCCGCTGGCAAACGCGCTATTGCCGCAGAGGCGGCACGACTAGTCGAGCCCGGCTCCTGTGTTCTCATCGACTCGGGTACAACCCCCACAGCGGTCGCCCGCAACCTCGCCGGAATGGACATCACGGCCCTGGCGATGTCTCTGTACGCGGGCGCAGCATTAGCCAAGACGCCGGGCAGCGACGTCCTAATTCCAGGCGGAACCGTCAATAGCGACGATCTTGCGGTGTACGGGGCAGAAGCGGTTGACACAGTCATGTCCATGCGCTTCGACTTAGCAATCGTGGGTGTCTGCGCGTGCACTCCGTCGGTGGGCCTTATGTCCCCGAACCTTACCGAGGCCACCATCAAACGGGCCTACTTTAAAGCGGCCCGACGTGTCATCGTTGTCACCACACCAGAGAAGTTCACCCGCATGTCGGCCCACCGAGTGGCCACCTTTGACCAGGTCGACACGGTCATCACAACAACTGACCTATCCCCGGACATAGCCCAGGACGTGGTCGATTTTGGCGCCAACCTCACGATGGTGCCGGTAGAAGACTCTTAAAGCTGGAACTGCTCAACAACTTCAGTGCGGCGCTTGTGCTCCATCCAGAAGGAAAGGAACGGAACAACACCGGCGAGCGCCGTGGTAAAGAGCTTGCCTACCGGCCACATTGCACGCGGACCGAGGACCAGGATGGATACGAGGTAGACCATGTAGGCCACGCCGTGCGCTTGGGCGATGAGCGTAGCCCACGATGGCATCTCCATGCCCACGCCGTATTGCAGGATCATGCGCGCGACAAGAATGAGAAGGAAAATACCGGTAATCGTGGCGGCAATGGAAAAGAACTTCAGCGGGCCACGGATACGCGCCTGGCGGTCAGGATGGACAGCGTTGTTCACTGGGTTGCTCATAAATTCTCCTCTTCGGTGCCGCGACGGCGGCGCTGCTTGTTCATAGCGTTGAAGGTTTCCACATCAATCTGCGGACGGGGCGGTAGGAAATCTTCGTCGATTTTAGTCTCGGTGTGCTCCTTGGCCGCGCGCACGTCCTCTGCCTCATATTGGGCTGGCTCTTCTCCCCGCTGGAGGGCTTCGTTCTCGGCATCGATTCGCTCATTCTCGTAGCGCATGGCGGTGCGGTAAGCGTAAACAACAAATACCGCGAACAGCGGCCATTGGAAGGCGTATCCCAAGTTCTGGAAGGTTCCCGAACCGGAGCGGAACCGCGTCCATTGCCAGTAAGCAAGGAACAAAAAGAGCACGACGAAGAGCACGATGAGGACGATGTGCCACCATCGAACCTTCATCCGCTTTTTCGGTGCTGGGTTGGTGCTCACTCTGAACAGCCTACCCACCACGCCCGGAAAAGTGGATTTCCGTCTATAGCCTGCCGCCCTGTAGGCTAGTGACCGTTGCGCAGAGCAAAGAGCGCTCCGCAGCAACGAAACCAGCGCCCGTGGCGGAATTGGCAGACGCGCTAGATTTAGGTTCTAGTGTCTTATGACGTGTGAGTTCAAGTCTCACCGGGCGCACATAGTCTGACCCCGCACGGTTTCCGTGTGGGGTCTTGTCGCCACAGCGCTCGGCGAGCCCACATGGTTCTCTTCAGGCGGTTCCCCTCATCGGGTTCTTTTGGGGGGCAAAGAAACCACCTAAAGCACTGCAGAAGGTTCGTTTGGGGGCAGGCGAACCATATGAGTAGAACCATGTGCGGAGGGACCAAAGCCACAGGACCATCTGCGAGGCAGCTTCTGCATTTCCCCAGGTGGTCTTCGCAGAATGTACGCAGGCGGTCCTTTCGAGTTTGGTCCCCCATCAACCAGCCCAGCTAGCGGACGCCGAGGCTTGCGGTGATGGCTCGGCGGATGCTGGGGCTCGTGGTGATGGCGGGCGGAGGCTTAGGCTTGGCCGGCAAGCGCCGCTAAGGGTTCGCGCAGTTGTGCAAGCGCGCGGCCGCGGTGCGAGACAGCGTTCTTCTCCTCCGGGGACATCTCCGCGGCGGAGCGGGATTCACCTTCGGGTTGGAAGAGCGGATCGTAGCCAAAGCCATTCTCGCCCTGCGGGGCGGTGAGCAAGGAGCCTGGCCAGCGGCCCTCCACCACGTGTTCCTGCCCATCCGGGGTCACCAGTGCGCAGACCGACACGAAGGCGGCCGCGCGGCGCTCGGCGGGCACGTGTGACATCTGCCCCAGCAGCAGGCGGTTATTGGCTTCATCGTCGCCGTGGCCGCCCGACCACCGGGCAGAGAGCACGCCCGGCATGCCGTTGAGTTCTTCCACCGCGAGGCCAGAATCATCCGCGATCGTTGCCAACCCGGTGTGCTGCACCCCGGCGCGCGCCTTAATCAACGCGTTGTCAGCAAAGGTGCGGCCATCCTCCACAGGCTCCGGGTAGGCCTCCACTGCGGACAGCGGGAGCAGCTCGATGCCTGCGATGCCGGCATCAGCGAGAATCTTCTCCAGCTCCTTGAGCTTCTTGGCATTATTCGAAGCGACGAGGAGCTTTACCATCCGAGGGCCGCCTTTTGAGCGTCGATAAGCTGGGTGCAGCCGGCTTGGGCCACGTCCAACATGTCATTGAGCTCCGCGCGGCCGAACAGGCCGTGCTCACCGGTACCCTGAATCTCGACGAAGTCTCCGCCCTCCTGCATCACCACGTTGAGATCAACCTCCGCGCGAGAGTCCTCCTCATAGGGCAGGTCGAGGCACACGTGACCATCGATGATGCCAACGGAGACAGCAGCGATCGGATCCAGCAGCGGCTCGCCCGGGACGACGCCCTCCTCCTTGAGGTAGGCAATCGCATCAGCCAGCGCCACATACGCGCCGGTAATCGACGCCGTGCGGGTACCGCCGTCGGCCTGCAGCACGTCGCAATCCAGCTGGATGGTATTCTCCCCCAGCTCGGACAGGTCCACGGCGGCGCGCAGGCTGCGGCCCACCAGGCGGGAGATCTCGTGGGTACGTCCCTTGACCTTGCCCTTCATCGACTCGCGCGGCATGCGGTCGTGGGTGGCCGCAGGCAACATGGCGTACTCGGCGGTCAACCAGCCCTCGCCGGAGTCCTTCTTGAAGCGCGGCACCCCGAATTCCACGGAAGCCGTGCACATGACTCGGGTATTGCCGAACTCCACCAGCACCGACCCAGCCGGGTTGGTGGTGAAATTGCGGGTAATGCGAACGCTACGGAGTTGGTCGAGCGCGCGACCATCAGCACGAGTGAAATCAGTCATGCCCACTACCCTACCGCGCGTGCTAAAAGTCAAGCTCCATCCCGGCGGCGCCGACGACGATCTCTCCGTCGAACTCGCGGGCAGCGGCGGCATATGTTGCGGCGACATCGCCCCACGGCTGTAGGTGAATGAGCACCAGTTTCTTTACCCCTGCTTCGCGCGCCAGACGCCCGGCTTCTGCCCCCGACATGTGCATGTCCGGGGCCTTGTCTTCCGAGGTCTCGCCCCATGCGGCCTCACAGAGGAAAACATCCACGCCCTGGGCAGCCTCAACGAGCGCGGGCGTATAGGCCGAATCCGCGGAATAGCACAGGGTGGCGCTGGTCTTGGTGTGCTCCACCCGCAAGGCATATGTCTCTACTGGGTGAACTGTGCGGAAGGGGGTGATATAGACATCGTCGACAAGCTGGCGTTCCCGATCCACCCACGGGCTGAACGCAAACGTATCGCTCATATCATCCACCCCGTCCGGAGTATCCGAGGACAGCCGGCCCAGGTGGGTCTCAGTCGTCGACGGCCCGAGGCAGAAATTGCGGGAGGCCGCGGGTGCTGTGGGGTGGAAGCGGCGCCACACCATCAAAGACGGAAAATCCAGGCAGTGATCGGCATGGAGATGAGTTAACGCCACGTGTGCATCGCACGGATCCTGGAGTTCCTGCAGGCGTGCAAGCGTACCCGGGCCCAAATCCATGATGATGGACGGAGCAGAGGGGAAAGACAAGAGATAGCCAGAGGCCGGATTACCCACAGTGGGCACCGAGCCGGAACAGCCTAGGATGGTCAGCTTCATGCGTTCAATAGTTCCACGAAACAATGGGGGATGCGGGATTTGGGTCGATTGTACATCCTCACCCGCTCTAAATCTTGGGCCCCAGGAAGCGCGCGGCTAAACGCTCGAAGGTGGCGTGGTCGCCAGTGGACTCGAAACTACGTGTGGGTACCTGCCCTACTGGGGCCAGCATGTCCGTGTTGGTGAGGATGCGCAGGACATCCTTCGCAGTCTCCTCCGCCGAGGACACCAAGGTGACGTTATCCCCAATAGCAAGCTGGATGACGCCCGTGAGCAGCGGGTAGTGTGTGCAGCCAAGAACGAGCGTGTCGACGCCCGCCGACTGCAGCGGCGCGAGGTAGCCCTCGGCCACACCAAGAATCTGACGCCCGGCGGTAATGCCGCGCTCAATGAAACTCACGAAGTCCGGGCACGCCACGGCCGTGCACTCAACATTCGGGTTGACGGCGAACAAATCCTGGTAGGCCCCGGAGTTAATGGTTCCCTTCGTACCAATCACGCCGATCTTGCCGTTGCGGGAGGTGGCGATGGCGCGGCGCACGGCCGGGCGGATGACCTCCACGACCGGAATGGCATAGCGCTCGCGGGCATCGTGTAGGAAAGCGGCCGTGGCGGTGTTGCAGGCGATCACCAGCATCTTGCAGCCGCGCTCCACCAACTCGTCGGCGATGGCGGTGGACAGCTCCCTCACCTCGGCGATGGGCCGCGGGCCATAGGGGGTATGGGCGGTATCGCCGATGTAGATGATGGATTCGTCGGCAAGTTGCTCGATGATCGTGCGAGCGACGGTCAGGCCGCCCACACCCGAATCAAAAATCCCGATCGGAGAGGTTGCGTCAGGCATTAACGCATCGCTCCCCGAGGCGTGGGCTTGACCTTCTTAATCGGGTCATCTGAGGTGATCACCATTCCCGCGACGATGCCACCAATGGCGCCGAAGAGGTGGCCCTGCCAGCTGACTCCTTCATAGATAGGCAACACGCCCCAGATAAGACCGGAATAGGCAAAGCCCAGCCCCACGCCGACGAGAAATTGGCCCAGGGAACGGTTGAAGATTCCCCGGACGATAAGGTAAGCCAACCAGCCGTACACCATGCCCGAGGCACCGATATGCGAGGTCCCCGGCCCGCCCAGCAGCCACGTGCCCACGCCGGCGATGAGCACCACGATGATGGTGACCTCCCACCATGCCTTGCGGCCCGACAAGCCAATCAGGAAACAAAAGATCGCACCAGGCAACGAGTTTCCGATGAGGTGCTCAAAGTTCGCGTGGAGTAGCGGAGCGGTGAAAATCCCCCAGATGCCATTAAAATCCAGTGGGCGTATGCCGTATTGACCCAGCTCGCTGCCAAAAAACAGGAAGTTGATGATGTGGATAACCCACTCAACGACTAGGAAGCCCACCGTTAAAGACGCTGCCGTCTTCAGGCGTCCAGCCCGAGTGTAATTCTTCGAATCCCCCGTGTTGAGAACAGTCTGCTGCCCCGCCCCGGGGGCTGCCGGGCGGGGCCGGAAGGGGTTGGGCCCATGCGAATGCTGCTGGCCAAAAGGTCCACTCGTCGTCATAATGACTCCAACTTTAGCAAGCGCGCAGCGAGGAATACGCCTCCAAACCCAGCCCCGGGGTGGCGCTCACCACAGCCTCGACGATGGCTGCCTCCACTGCGTCGGCAGCGGCGGCGCTTAACGACGCCAACTCCGCAGCGCCGATCCCCTGCTCCGCAGGTTGTGTTCCGGAGGCGGCGGCAAAAAGCGTATCTCCATCCAGTGGAGAATGCGCCGGGCGAACCGCCCGGGCAATGCCGTCGTGGCCCGCTAAAGCAAGACGTTTTACTTGGGCCTTGGTTAACGGGGCGTCGGTCAACACCGCGCCAATGGTGGTGTTTAGTTGAGAAGCCTCTGCGAAAGATTCAGCCAGGCTGCGGGCCGCGGCAAACCGCTTAGCGTCCACGGCCGGCGCGTCCGGTGCGCCAAACAAACGCCCAGTCTCAGCATCAATCACCTGCCCCACCGGGTTGGCTACAACAACCGCGGCGACGGTGAACGGGGAGACATCGATAAGCACGGTCCCCACCCCACCTCTGATCTTGCCTGCGCAGGCGCCGGTGCCTGCGCCCACGCTGCCGCTCGTAGCGTCGTGCCCTGCCAACGCGGCGCGTAGAGCCGCCTGACCATCTGCCGCCGTGGGGCGCTGTGGGCCAGCGAGCAGATCAAAAATGACCGCGCCTGGCACGATGGGTACGCGGGGGCCGGGGCTCTCCTCCCCAAAGACGGGGAAACCAATTCCCGCTTCCTCAAGCCCGCGCATGACACCATCCGCTGCTGCCAGCCCAAAGGCCGAACCGCCTGCAAGGACAAGAGCATGAACGCGCTCAACCGTGTTGTGCGGCTCCAGCAGATCCGTCTCGCGGGTGCCGGGGCCTCCGCCGCGCACATCGACGCCAGCCACGGCACCTTGTTCACCGCAGTAAACGACGGTGACGCCGGTGTCCTCACGCGTGACGTGACCGACAGAAAAGCCCATGTCGGGGAGAGTCTGCACGGTGCTAATCCATGATGACGTCGAGCAGCGAATCCTGGCAGAACGCCAGCCATTCCACGAGCGTATCGCGGTCCGCTCCAGGGGTATCCTCCGGCACGTCCCCGGCGGCGATGAAGAGGCGCAGGTCATTGAGCCCTGCGAGGAAGGCATGTGCTTCTTCCTCGCTGATAGCCACCTCTACCCCGCCGGTGGGCCCCAGCGCGGTGTTAATCACTTGGAGGTTTTCCAGCTTGGCGCGCGCGATGTCATTTTCGTGCAGCGAACGCAGCAGTGAATTATCGCCGTCGAACTCTTCATCCCCTGCCTTCTTGAAGTCGGGGAAAAGGCGGGCCAGCGATGGATCCTCCGGTGCTTCGGTGTGGCCGGTGGGCATGTCGAGCATGTCCGCCAGCTCATCCTTGGGGGCCGATTGTGCGCGGGCAATGATGGCCTCGGAGACGGTTGCGGTGAGATCACCTAAAACTTCGCGCTCCATGGGCTCGAAAACAGTCGTGTATTTCGCGCCACGCATGAAGGACTTTTTCTTTTTCCAAGCCTGCATACTCTTATCCTGCCTGCTGCATCGTGGCCCACAGGCCGGCGACTTGCAGTTTCTTCACATCGGCTTCGACTTTGTCACGCTCACCTGAGGAGACTGCCGCCTTACCTTCGGTATGGACTTGCATCATCAGCTCGTTGGCGCGCTTTTTGTCATAACCTAAAACGGTCTGGAACACGTAGGAGACGTAGCTCATCAGGTTGACTGGATCATCCCAGACAATGCACATCCACGGCAGGTTTTCGCTCGTGGCGACGTCGACGTCAATCGCCTCATCCAGCTCCGGGGTGGCCATGGGTGAACTCATCACCACGCCCGCGGACGTTTCGTTGTGCGCTTTCATGCCCTCTACACTAGCTAAAATTCTCCGCGTCGCGAGCAGTTATACTGTCAGCGACCCTTAACCTGATTATCGTTTCCAGGTGGCATCAATGAATTCTTTCTCCCTTCCCCCAGCCGTTGTTGACATTCTCACGGGACGCCAACCGGCGAAGGAGGATGTCGTCCTCCTCCTGCAACGAGTGCTGACCGTGCTCGTTCTCGGCGGCACGCTCGTGGCTGCCGTATTGAGCCTGACCAACCCGTCGAACGACGGCAGCTCGACGGATGCGGAACCCCCAATGTCGGAGGCGTGCGACTACGAGCTTCCCGACGTTTCCGTCCAACGTCAGCTCAACACCATCCAAGAGGAGCTGATAGGTGCGCTCAACACCTGGCGTAAGGAAGACGGCCAAGCCCCACTGGTGCCCTGGATCGACCGCCAAACCGCAGCCCGCGAAAAGGCAGAGTGCAACGCGGTGACCAAGACGCAGGAGCCATCGGAAGAAAATGTGCAGATGGTTCAGCACCACCTGCCCGTGGACAAGGCCAGCGCATATGAATTCGTCGAGGCCTTCCGGGCCTCCCCCGACCACGTGGCCGCCCTGCGGGATCGCCGGATGACCACCGCGGCCGTTGGCGTGGCTTATAACGACGGCGAGGTGTACGTCGTCATTCAGCTTGAGGAATAGAACAGCTGATTTTTTAGGACGCCCTGAGTAGCATCTTCGATGTGACTACTACCTCAGATAACGTCCGGGATGCCGGAAACGACCCTGCAGATCGTTCCACGGCCCTTCTTACCGATAAGTACGAGCTGACCATGCTGCAAGCGGCGCTGCGCGATGGCTCTGCGCACCGCCAGGTAGCCTGCGAAGTTTTTGCCCGCCGCCTTCCCAACGAACGGCGCTACGGCGTTGTTGCCGGCACCGAGCGCGTTCTCCGCGCTGTCCGGGACTTCCGTTTCACCGCCCAGCAACTGGCGGAGATGGACTTCCTGGATGCTCCAACACAGGAGTACCTGGCCAATTACCGTTTCTCCGGGCAGATCGATGGCTACCGGGAAGGCGAGCTGTACTTCCCCAACTCGCCACTGCTGACCGTGCGCGGCACCTTCGGTGAGTGTCTCATCCTGGAAACCGTGATCCTCTCCATCATGAATTCCGATTCCGCAGTGGCCTCCGCGGCCTCCCGTATGGTGGTTGCCGCGGACGGCCGTCCCATCATTGAGATGGGCTCGCGCCGCACGCACGAATACGCTGCGGTGACTGCTGCCCGCGCCGCCTATCTGGCAGGCTTCCAGGCCACCTCCAACTTGGAGGCCGGCTACCGCTATGACATTCCGGTCTCCGGCACCGCGGCGCACGCGTGGACGCTGGCACACGTCAACGAGGACGGCACCCCGAACGAGGAGGCCGCCTTCCGCGGGCAGATCGAAACTCTCGGCGTGGATACAACCCTGTTGGTGGATACCTATGACATCACCAAGGGCGTGGAAACCGCCGTCAAGGTGGCCGGACCCGAGCTGGGCGGCGTGCGGATCGATTCCGGCGATTTGGCCGCGGTCACCCGCCGTGTGCGCAAGCAGCTCGATGATTTGGGCAACCACAACACCAAGATCGTGGTCTCCTCCGACCTGGATGAGTTCGCCATCGCCGGTCTGCGCGGCGATCCCGTCGACGTCTACGGCGTGGGCACCTCGGTGGTCACCGGCTCGGGCGCCCCGACTGCTGGGATGGTCTACAAGGTCGTCGAGGTCGATGGCCATCCAGTGGCCAAGCGTTCCTCCTCGAAGAAGTCGCAGGGCGGGTCAAAGCGCGCCCTGCGCACCTACCGCTCCTCCGGGGTGGCCGTCGAGGAGCTCGTGCTCCCCTTCTCCTCCGAGAACCCAGAGACCGGGACGCTGCGCACCCGCGAGATGACGGTGCCGCTGATGCGCGACGGCGAGATCCTCGACAACCTGCCTACCCTCGAGGAATCCCGCGAGTACCTGGCCCAGGCCATCACCACCCTGCCGTGGGAGGGCCTCGCACTCACCCGCGATGAGCCCGCGGTTCCCACCCGCTTTATCGGCTTCGACGCTTAGGAAGTACGCGCGGGAAGACCGACTACACTGGCACCAATGCAGGACACAACGGTTGACCTCCTTGACGCCGCAGTCTCCGCCCTCGGTGGCTCGCGGCGCCCCGGCCAGGTGCGCATGGCGACGGCCGTGACCACTGCGTTGGAGAAAGAGCGCCACCTCGCCGTGCAGGCAGGAACAGGCACAGGTAAGTCCTTGGCCTACCTTGTGCCTGCCTTCCGCCACGCACAGGAAACCGGTCACACCGTCATCGTCTCCACCGCCACGCTGGCGCTCCAACGCCAGCTGGTGGAGCGGGACCTTCCACGTCTGGCCGAGGCCCTCGAGCCGCACCTAGAAAAGAAGCCGACCTTCGCCATCATGAAGGGCCGCTCCAACTACGTCTGCCTCAACAAAGTCTCCCGCGCCGCTGAGCTTGAGGACGAGGACGCCTTGCTCGACGAAGACGCTGTTTCCCACCTCGGCCGCCACGTCCAGCGCGTCTACGAGTGGGCGGAAGACACCGAGACTGGTGACCGCGAGGACTTGGAACCGGGCGTGCCAGACTTAGCGTGGCGGCAGGTATCCGTCACCTCGAACGAGTGCCTCGGTGCCACGCGCTGCCCGCACGGCGAAGACTGCTTCGCGGAGCTCGCACGGCGCCGCGCGGCCGACGTCGATATCGTCGTCACCAACCACGCCCTGCTCGCCATCGACGCGGTGGCGGATATCAATATCCTGCCCGAACACGACGTCGTTATCATCGACGAGGCCCACGAGCTGGACGGCCGCATCACCTCGGTCTCCACCGCCGAGATCACCGGGCGCGCGCTCAAGATGGCGGCCAGCCGCGCCAAGTCCCTCGGTGCCAACGGCAAAGACCAACGGCTGAGCGAGCAAGCCAACGAGCTGAGCCAACTGCTCGCAGGGTTCGCACCGGGCCGCTGGACCGACCTTCCAGAGGAGGCCAAGCAGCAACTCATGGGCCTCGCGGATACCCTGGCCGATTGCCGCGAGACCATTGCCCGCACCCCCGAGGGCGAACAGGCCCAAGATCCGGAAAAATTCGCCGAGCGCCAGAACCTGGCCAACCACCTCGCCGGCCTCGTCGAGGCCATCGCCCGCATCCTCGACGTCTTCGCCACCGGTGACCCCGCAGCACACGCCGACGTGGTGTGGCTGGAGCGCGATGAGCGCACGCTGAACGACACCCTGGCCGTCGCCCCGCTCTCTATCGCCGGCATGTTGCACGAAAAGCTTTTCGGCGAACAGACCGTCGTGCTGACCTCCGCCACGCTGGCCCTAGGCGGGCGCTTCGATGCCATGGCTGCGCAGTGGGGCCTGCCGAAAGGCACGTGGGACAGCCTCGACGTGGGCTATCCCTTTGACCCCGCGCGCAGCGGCATCCTCTATACCGCAGCACACCTGCCGCAGCCGGGCCGCGATGGGCTGAGTCCCCAAACCCTCCAAGAGATCCGCGAGCTCATCATGGCCGCCGGCGGACGCACGCTCGGGCTCTTCTCCTCGCGGCGGGCCGCGCAGCAGGCAGCCGAAGAACTCAAGCCCACCATCCCCTTCGACATCTACCTCCAGGGCGAGGATTCCATCGGTGCGCTCGTGGACAAGTTTACGAAGAACGAAAACTCCTGCCTCTTCGGCACGCTCACGCTCTGGCAGGGCGTCGACGTGCCGGGACCCTCCTGTTCCCTGGTCCTCATCGATCGCATCCCCTTCCCCCGCCCGGATAACCCACTCATGCAAGCCCGAACCGAGGCTGCAAAGGCGGCAGGGCGCAATGGATTCATGGAGGTTTCCGCGACACACGCGGCGCTGCTCATGGCCCAAGGCGCGGGCCGCCTGCTGCGCTCCACTGCGGACCGCGGAGTCGTCGCCGTGCTCGATAGCCGCCTAGAGACCAAGCGTTATGGCTCTTACCTGCGGGCCTCCATGCCGCAGATGTGGCCGACGAGCGACCCGCAGGTCGTGCGCGGGGCGCTCAAGCGCCTGGTCGAGGCCCGCTAGGGGCGAGGCAGCGCGCAGACCGTGGCTGAGTCCGGGGCGACCTCGGTGAAACCTGCGTCATGCACCACCACCGCATCGGGGCGCGCGCACGCCGCGGCAAAATCCGCTGGGGCAATCTCGCGCACGGACAGCGCGAAATCCTGCGCCGCCCAACCTTCTACTTCCTCAACGCTCATCGCCGCGGCCAGCAACATCGAGCCGTGTCCCACCTGCGCGGCGGCCTTTCCGGCGCTCATGGTGAGGGAGGCGTCGATGTAGATCACGGGGGCGTCGGCAAGCGCGGGGCCCGGGGCATCCTGGGGGAGATCGGTATGGCCGATCTGCAGCTTGGCGACGAGCGGATGCACGTCCTGTACCGCCGAAGGAACGAACACTCGCGCGCGGTCAGCAACCGTGACCCCAGGCAGAGCCTGGACATCGCGCCAGGCCTTGTTGCGGGCGCGGCGCGCCACCTTGCGGATGCGGTGCCCATACCACTGCCCCAAGGCCTCGGCGAAGGCCCCATCTTGCCCGGCCCGATCGTCGAGGCAGAGCTTGACGACGCCCCTCGCCGCCGCTTCCAGCACCTCCGTGCGCGCCGGCGGGTCCTGCTTGGGCAGGTTGAGCGCTATCTGCATCGCCTGGATGGTCTCGGGCTTATCGGGATCCTCGGGATCATCGCGCCAGTTGCGCTCACTGCACGCATCCACGAGGCGCCGATGGGCCTCGCGGAGGTTATTCACTAGCGACTTCCTCCATGGGGATGCCGAGAATCTGCAGGATTTCGTCCATGTAGGGGTGGTTAACAGAGGCATCTGCCACCTCGCGCAGGGCGGGCTTGGCGTTGAAGGCAATGCCCAGGCCGGCAGCGGAAATCATGTCGATATCGTTGGCACCATCGCCCACAGCAACGGTCTGCCGCATGCTCAGGCCCGAATCCGCAGCGAACTCTCGCAGGAACATCTCCTTGGCCTTGCGGTCCACCACGTCCCCGATGACCCGGCCGGTGAGCTTGCCGTCCTCGATTTCCAGGGTGTTGGCGCGCACGTAGTCAAGGTCGAGCTCTTTAGCTAGATCCTCGAGGACCTGAATGAAGCCGCCAGACACCACCGCAACCCGGTAACCCATGCGCTTGAGCGTGCGGATGGTGGTGCGCACGCCTGGGGTCAGACGAATATCGTTGGCGGTTTCCTTAATGACCGATTCCGGCAACCCGGCCAGGGTGGCGACGCGCTCGCGAAGAGACTCTTCGAAGTCCAGCTCACCGCGCATTGCGCGCTCCGTGACGGCGGCAACCTCTGCCTCCTTGCCAGCGTGAGCGGCCAGCATCTCGATGACCTCGCCGGTAATGAGAGTGGAGTCGCAGTCAAAGCAAATGAGGCGCTTCGAGCGGCGTTGCAGGCCGGAGCGTTCGATGGCGATGTCCACGCCCTGCTCCGTGGCCAAGCGGGCCAACATGGCGCGAACAGGGTCAGAAGAGCCATCGATCGTGATGTAGAGCTCCAGGCCGTTGAGCGGATAGGTGGACAGGCCGCGGATGCGGTCGATGTTGACATCGAGATTGGCCAGCTCTTTGGCGATGGCCGACATGTGGCTTGCGTTGACTTGACGGCCCAGCACCACGACGACGTGTGTCGAGCGCGGGCGGGAGGTGGCTTCCTCCTCCCGGGGCTCCACGGTGATGGACTGCGCATAGATGCTCAACGTGTTGCGCAGCCCCTGCTCCATGGCCTCCAGACGCGAGGCGCTGACACGGATGTACGCGGAGAGGGAGATGCGGCCGGAGAAGATGGCCTGTTCGGCGTCGACAAGCTCGACGTTATGGGAGCTAAGAACGCGGAAGAAGGCGGCAGACACGCCTGGTTTATCGGGACCTGAGGCGGTGACAACGGCGAAAACTTGTTCACTTTGATTATCCACGGGCCTCATTATCGCACACCGCGATCCTGGAATCTTCACCAACGGCAAACGCCGCCACCCCATCGCTGTGATGGGGTGGCGGCGTTTTCAGGAGTACTCAGCTAGTGAGTGCTTAGTGCCCGACGTGTGCTTCCTCGCGCATGCGCTTGACCATGTGCGGGTAGTGCAGCTCGAAGGCCGGGCGCTCAGAACGGATGCGCGGCAGGGACACGAAGTTGTGGCGCGGCGGCGGGCAGGAGGTAGCCCACTCGAGGGAGTTGCCGTAGCCCCACGGATCGTCCACAGTGACGATCTCGCCGTAGCGCCAGGACTTGAAGACGTTCCATACCAGCGGAATAACCGAGGCGCCGAGAACGAAGGAGAAGATGGTGGAAATCTGGTTGAAGACCGTGAAGCCATCAGACTCCAGGTAGTCGGCGTAACGACGCGGCATACCCATGTTGCCCACCCAGTGCTGAACCAGGAAGGTGCCGTGGAAGCCGATGAAGGTCAGCCAGAAGTGGATCTTGCCCAGACGCTCATCCAACATGCGGCCGGTCATCTTCGGGAACCAGAAGTACAGACCACCGAAGGCGGAGAAGACCACGGTACCGAACAGGGTGTAGTGGAAGTGAGCGATAAGGAAGTAGGACTCTGCGAGGTGGAAGTCCAGCGCCGGGGAGGCCAGCATAATACCGGTCATACCACCGAAGAGGAAGGTGGTCAGGAAGCCCATGGCGAAGATCATCGGGGTATCCCAGGTGATGTGGCCCTTCCACATGGTGCCGACCCAGTTGAAGAACTTCACGCCGGTCGGAACCGCAATCAGGAAGGTCATAAAGGAGAAGAACGGCAGCAGGATGGCGCCAGTCACGAACATGTGGTGTGCCCACACAGCCATGGACAGAGCACCAATGGCCAGCAGAGCGAAGACGAGGCCGATGTAGCCGAAGACCGGCTTACGGGAGAAGACCGGGACAATCTCAGAGATAATGCCGAAGAACGGCAGTGCGAGGACGTAGACCTCTGGGTGGCCGAAGAACCAGAAGAGGTGCTGCCACAGGATGGCGCCGCCGTTGGCAGAGTCATAGATGTGGCCGCCCAGCTTGCGGTCATACAGAACACCCAGAGCCGCAGCAGTCAGCAGCGGGAAGATCATCAGCACGATGATGGAAGCGGTAAAGATAGCCCAGGTGAAAACCGGCAGACGGAACATGGTCATGCCCGGCGCACGCAGGGTGAGAATCGTGGTGATCATGTTGATGGCGGAAGCAATGGTACCGACACCGGTAGCACCCACACCAACGATCCACATGTCCGCGCCGATGCCCGGGGTGTGGACGGAATCAGCCAGCGGCATGTACATGGTCCAGCCGAAGTCAGCAGCGCCGCCCGGGGTCAAGAAGCCCGCGAGCATAACAATGCCGCCGGTCAGGGTAATCCAGAAGCCGAAGGCGTTCAGACGCGGGAAGGCCACATCCGGTGCGCCAATCTGCAGGGGCATAACGTAGTTACCGAATGCCCACACCACTGGTGTAGCAAACAGCAGCAGCATGACAGTGCCGTGCATGGTGAACAGCTGGTTGAACTGCTCGTTGGACAGGAACTGCAGTCCTGGGGTGAAAAGCTCAGCGCGAAGCAGCAGAGCCATGAATCCACCGAGGAAGAAGAAGCTGAAGGACATGATCATGTACATGATGCCCAGCTGCTTGTGGTCGGTGGTGGTTAGCATCATCCAAGCCTTGGAACCGGTCTTTGCGTTACCAGTCGGCTCTGGACGTGTAGGCGCGACGTAATCGTCGAGCCGTGGCGCCACAGCGGTCATAAAATCCTCCTGAAGAACAAGTGCTTAACCACATCGGCATCACGCGTTTTCTCGCGCCACACGCTCAGTGGTCAAACACCTAGGTTTACTCGCATTATATTAGGCCACCTCAGGGCCGAATTTCCAGCGCTCTGTTATTTTCCGCCAACCTTGCTAACCCCGTTTGGAGCAGATAACGCCATGTACGTGGCCAACTGCCCACACCACGCCCTAGCATACGGTGATCTAGAACACAGTAACGCGGGGGTGTCGTCCCCCAAAACCCGAAAACGCACCCCCTGAAAGAATCAACCTTTCGGATGATCCCTGCCAGAAGGTGCGGTACGGCGACAGGTAAATGCGAGGAACTAGCTAGAAGTCCCAGTCATCATCGGTCGTTTCCTCCGCCTTACCAATGACATAGGAGGAGCCGGAGCCGGAGAAGAAGTCGTGGTTCTCGTCCGCGTTCGGGGACAGCGAGGACAGGATGGCCGGAGACACGCGGGTCTCATCAGCCGGGAACAGCCCCTCGAAGCCGAGGTTATTCAGTGCCTTGTTGGCGTTGTAGCGCAGGAAGCGCTTCACATCCTCGGTCCAGCCCAGCTCGTCATACAGATCCTCTGTGTAGTCGATCTCGTTCTCATAGAGGTCGTAGAGCAGGTCGAAGGCGTAGCCCTTCATCTCTTCCTGCTCCGGCCCCGACAGCTTCTTGTACCCCTGCTGGAACTTGTAGCCGATGTAATAGCCGTGGACGGCCTCATCACGGATGATCAGGCGAATGATATCAGCGGTGTTCGTCAGCTTCGCGCGCGAAGAGAAGTGCATTGGCAGGAAGAAACCAGAGTAGAAGAGGAAGGACTCCAACAGCGTGGAGGCGACCTTCTTCTTCAGCGGATTGTCACCCTGGTAATAGGACATAACAATCTTGGCCTTGCGCTGCAGGTTCTCATTTTCCTCAGACCAGCGGAAAGCATCGTTGATCATCGGGGTCGACGCTAGCGTCATGAAGATATTGGAGTAGGACTTCGCGTGCACCGACTCCATGAAGGCGATGTTGGTGTAGACGGCCTCTTCGTGGGGTGTGACGGCGTCGGGAAGCAGCGATACCGCACCCACGGTGCCCTGGATAGTGTCAAGCAATGTCAGGCCAGCGAAGACGCGCATGGTGGTCTCCTGTTCCTTCTCCGTGAGCGTCTTCCAGCTCTGGATGTCGTTGGACACCGGGACCTTCTCGGGGAGCCAGAAGTTGCCGGTTAGACGATCCCACACCTCAAGATCCTTCTCATCTGGAATGGTGTTCCAGTTGATTGCCTTCACCGGAGCCTCGTGGCTGGCGATGTAATCGTCGTACTCGTGAGACACGCACGTCACCTCGTCTTACTAGTAATTTGTGAGTCTGGTGCCATCGTACCCGGTAAAACTAGGGGCCAAAATTCCTGCGTGTTTTATACTTGAGCCCTACTCCCACGACCCCGAGTTTCGATGGAATGACTGAACCCTCCACTCCCCTACTCAGCACCGTTTTGGACGCGCTGGGCACTGATATCGTCAGTGGCGCCCTCCCCGCCGGTGAACGTTTTACGCTCAACGACCTCTGCGAACGCTTCGGCATTTCCCGAACCGTGGCGCGCGAAGCCATGCGCGCACTGGAGCAACTGGGAATGGTCTCGTCCTCGCGCCGCGTCGGCATTACGGTGCTCCCCATCAGCGAATGGGCGGTCTACGATCCCGCCATCATTTCGTGGCGCCTGGGCTCGGAGAAAGCGCGCGATAGCCAGCGCACCTCCCTTAATGATCTGCGCCTTGCCATCGAGCCTGTCGCTGCGGGCTTAGCCGCACAGCACGCTTCCCCTGAAGATAAGGAAGAGATTCTGGGGCTGGCCCAGCGCCTCCAGGTCACGCCCACGCGGCGCGTCGGCGAGCACCTCGCCACAGATCTGCGCTTCCACGCCATGGTCCTCCACGCCTCAGGCAATGAGATGTTCTCAGCGCTGAGCCCCTACCTGCTGTCCATGGTGCGTGGGCGTTCGCTCTATGGTTCCCGCAAGCGAAACCCGACGGCCGGTACCGCCCAGCTTCACCTCGATTTGGCAGAAGCCATCAACCGAGGCGACTCACCTGAGGCAGAAAAAATCGCACGCGCCATCTTGCTTGAGGCGCGTGCGAATAAGGGTTAGAGCATGCAGGAAACGCAGCCCTCAATCTCAGTTCCCTCCAGAGCCATCTGGCGCAGGCGGATGTAGTAGAGGGTCTTAATGCCCTTGCGCCAAGCGTAAATCTGGGCGCGGTTGATATCGCGGGTAGTAGCGGTGTCCTTGAAGAACAGCGTCAGCGACAGACCTTGGTCAACATACTTCGTGGCCTCGGCATAGGTATCGATGATCTTCTCGTAGCCGATCTCGTAGGAGTCCTTGAAGTACTCCAGGTTGTCGTTGTCCATGTGCGGCGCCGGGTAGTAGACGCGGCCGATCTTGCCTTCCTTACGGATCTCAATCTTCGACGCAATCGGGTGAATCGAGGAGGTCGAGTTATTGATGTAGGAGATCGAGCCGGTCGGCGGCACCGCCTGCAGGTTGCGGTTGTAAATGCCATGCTTGGCGACGTCCGCCTTCAGCTCCGCCCACTCCTCTACCGACGGGGTGTGGATGGACGACTTAGCGAAGAGTTCCTTGACCTTCTCCGTGCGGGGAGCAAAGTCGGCCGGATCGTAGCGGTCGAAGAATTCGCCGCTCGCGTATTCAGATTCCGGGAACTCCGTGAAGTACTCGCCGCGTTCACGCGCCAGCTTGTTAGATGCGCGCAGCGCGGCATACATGATGGCCGCAAAGTAGGCGTTGGTGAAATCGAGGCCTTCCTCCGAGCCGTACTCGATGTGCTCGCGACCGAGATAGCCGTGCAGGTTCATCTGCCCCAGGCCAATGGCGTGGGAATCATCGTTGCCCTTGCGCACGGAAGGCACGGAGTTGATGGAGGTCTTGTCGGCCACGGCGGTCAAACCGCGGATGGCCGTTTCCACCGTGAGGGCGAAATCCGGGGAATCCATGGTCGCGGCAATGTTGAGGGAGCCAAGGTTGCAGGAAATGTCACTGCCCAAGGTCTTGTAGGTGAGGTCCTCATTGAGCTCCGACGGAGAGTTCACCTGCAGAATCTCCGAGCAGAGGTTCGACATGTTGATGCGCCCGGTCTTGACCGGGTTGGCACGGTTCACGGTGTCCTCGAACATGATATACGGGTATCCGGACTCGAACTGCAGCTCCGCGACGGTCTGGAAGAAGTGGCGAGCGTTGATCTTCTTCTTGCGAATACGCGGATCCTCGACCATCTCTTCGTAGTGCTCGGTGACGGAAATATCGCCGAAGGCCTTACCGTAGACCCGCTCAACATCGTACGGGCTGAACAGATACATGTCGTCGTTGTTCTTGGCCAGCTCGAACGTAATATCCGGGATCACGATGCCGAGCGAGAGAGTCTTGATACGGATCTTCTCATCCGCGTTCTCGCGCTTGGTGTCGAGGAAGTTCATGATGTCCGGGTGATGCGCGTTGAGGTAGACCGCACCAGCACCCTGACGAGCACCCAGCTGGTTGGCGTAGGAGAAGGAGTCCTCGAGCAGCTTCATTACGGGGATGACGCCGGAAGACTGGTTCTCGATGTGCTTGATGGGTGCGCCCGACTCGCGGATATTAGACAGCAACAGAGCGACGCCGCCGCCGCGCTTGGACAGCTGCAGAGCAGAGTTAATGGAGCGACCAATCGACTCCATGTTGTCCTCAATACGCAGCAGGAAGCAGGAAACCAGCTCGCCGCGCTGCGCCTTGCCGGCGTTGAGGAACGTCGGGGTGGCCGGCTGGAAGCGGCCGGTCATGATCTCATCGACGAGGCGCTCCGCCAGCTTCGTGGCGCCGTCAGCCAGGAACAAGGCAGTCATGGATACACGGTCCTCGAAGCGCTCGAGGTAGCGGCGGCCGTCGAAAGTCTTCAGCGTGTAGGAGGTGTAGTACTTGTAGGCACCCAGGAAGGTCTTAAAGCGGAACTTAAAAGCGTAGGCGCGCTTAAACAGGGACTTGATGAACTCAAAGTCATACTGCTCGATCAGTTCCGGCTCGTAGTACTTGTTTTCTACCAGGTAGCGCATCTTTTCTTCCAAGTCATGGAAGTAGACGGTGTTCTGGTTGACGTGCTGGAGGAAGAACTGGTTCGCGGCCTCGCGGTCCTTGTCGAACTGAATCTTGCCGTTTTCGTCATACAGGTTCAGCAGGGCGTTGAGCGCATGGTAGTCCAGCTGCTCTTCCGGCTTCACAGGTTCAGCGACGGTCTTACCCAGTTGCGTGGTCACGACTTTCACGGGCCTTTCTTTGCTATGGCGAAATGGAGAGATGGGTTGGTAGGAATTAAAGCCTTAGGCGGCTAAACCTAAAGCGGCCGCGTTGGCCAAGAGGCCTTCACGGCAAATTGTGACATCTTCCTCGGTTCCGAGAAGTTCGAAGCGGTACACATAAGGAACCTTACACTTGGCTGCGATGACCTCGCCGGCCTTGCCAAAGTCACTGCCGAAGTTGCTGTTACCTCCAGCGACGACAGCACGAATGAAACCGCGGTTGTGTTCGTCATTCAGGAAACGAATGACTTGCTTGGGGACAGGCCGCGTGTTCCGCCCGCTCATCGATGCCCCTCCCCCATACGTCGGACAAATCAAGACGTAGGGTTCATTCACGGTGAGGGGCTCATCACTGAGGCGCAGCGGGATGCGGACGCTGGGAAGGCCGAGCTTCTCGACGAAGCGGTGGGTGTTTTCCGTAGCGGAAGAGAAATACACGACCAACATGGTTTTGTCCTAGGCGCTCGCCGCCATCGCAGAGAGTGCCTTGATGCGGTCAGGACGGAAGCCGGACCAGTGCTCACCGTGCGCCTCAACGACCGGCGCTTGGACGTACCCCAGAGCCATCACGTAGTCGCGGGCATCATCATCAAGGGAGATATCCACCGTCTCGTATTTGAGGCCAGCACGGTCGAGGGCCTTCTTGGTGGCGTTGCACTGGACACAAGCTGGCTTGGTGTAGAGGGTGATGCTCATGTGACGTTCCTTTAGCTTCCTTCGGCACTACACGCGGAGTGACTGTTGAATTCGATACGAGCAGAGCGTTTAGCGGCTCTGCATGCGAGCTCTGAGCGGTGATGTAGGGCCGCCGCCCGAGCAACATCAACGACACTATACTTTGTGCCCGCACCCCGCAACTAACACAATATGTAGTAGTTACATGGCTGGTATTCCCAGGATGTAACTCGGCCCGACCCCACATGTTGACACCCCGCCACAACCCCCGCCGTCACGGCGGTAACTACACGGGTGATATTCCCTGCACGTTTACCAAACGTTCACTCAGTTTGTGACAAAGTCCACAAAAGGGAGCAGATCACCCGCGACACCCTCCCCCGGCCGTGAAGGGAGGCATAAAAAATCCGCCGCCCCCACAACGCGGGGACGGCGGACCAAGGACACTTGTTTCTTAGCCCTGGCGAGCCTTGAAGCGCGGATCCTTCTTGTTGATCACGAAGACCTTACCGTGGCGGCGAATAACCTGGGCGCCCGGCTTCTTCTTCAGCGACCGAAGCGACTTGCGAACCTTCATCGGGCGCTCCTTTCGTTATGCGCAATCTTGATGCGATTGATTAGTTCAAAGCACAGCTGGGCAAACACCCAGCAATGACACGAGGAAAAATATTACCCCACGAGCGCCTCATTACCAAAACACTCACGTCATCGAGAAGTAGCCACGCCAACTTTTCCTCGAACCAACCTCGCAGACCCTCGGACCACCGCCGCGCGTGATGGCTACCATGGTCGCTATGACACAAGCATCCAGGGAGCTTCAGGAAGAGATCATCGCTGCGCTAGGGGCGAAACCCTCCATTGATCCGGCAGAGGAGGTTGAACGCCGCGTCGACTTCCTCGCCACGTATCTACGCAACACCGGCGCTCAGGGCTTTGTCCTCGGCATTTCCGGTGGTCAGGATTCTACCCTTGCCGGTCGCTTGGCCCAGCTGGCCGTCGAGCGTGTCGATGGCGCTCACTTTTGGGCCGTACGTCTTCCCCATGGCACGCAAGCGGACGAGGACGATGCGCAAGTAGCGCTCGATTTCATCCAGCCCGATTACCGGCTCACCATCAACATCGCGGACGCCACAGCGGCTCTCGACGGCGCCGTTGCTTCCGCACTCAACACGGAGCATTTGGACGATTTCAACCGTGGAAATCTAAAGGCACGTCTGCGCATGTCCGCCCAATATGCGGTGGCTGGTGAGGTCGGCGCACTCGTTATCGGAAGCGACCATGCCGCCGAAAACGTCACGGCTTTCTTTACCAAGTGGGGTGACGGCGCCGCTGACGTCATCCCGCTCGCCGGACTCAACAAGCGTCAGGGCGCTCAGCTTCTCGAGCACCTGGGGGCGCCCGAGTCCACGTGGAAGAAGGTTCCCACCGCCGACTTGGAGGATGACCGCCCACAGTTATCTGATGAGGAAGCACTCGGCGTGACCTATGCCCATATCGACGACTACCTCGAGGGCAAGGCCGTGCCTGACGACGCCCGCGAGCGCATCGAAAGCCTCTGGCGCCGCGGCGCCCATAAGCGCGCCATGCCGCCAGGACCCACTAGTGCCTAACGCCTCACAAGGAAGACTATCCGCCCAACGCTTCGAGCGTGGCACGTGCGGCCCGCTCGAGCGGTACATAATACGCGGGACCATGCGTCATCGAATGAACCGCCAGCGGGTGTAGTTGATGCACCGGCACCCACTGGTGATACTCCTCCCCCACCCCATAACCACGCAGTATCTCGCCATAGTACGGCGTGCCAAATAGCTCCAGCATGGCCAAATCCGTCCACGGGTGTCCGCCGTGTGCGGCTGGGTCGATCATCACGGCCGACGAGGCAGTAAACAATACGTTTCCTGCCCACAGGTCGCCATGAATTCGCGCCGGTTTCACGTCCCACTCAACGGCTTTTATAGCCTCGCATGCTTGTCGAACTATCCCCTGTAGCTCTTGAGGCAGTCCTCCTATAAAAGGCGACACCCGCTGCTCGGCGTAGAACTCGCCCCAGGATTCGCATGGTTCGCAGCGTTGTTCCACGCGTCCAATGAAATTCGCGCCCTCCCAGCCCGCCGGCGGCGCGCCGAAAGCGGGCGCTCCTGCTTCATGGACCGTACGGAGCGCAGCACCAAAAGCGCGGGCAGCGAGGGCACTCGGTCGCGACTGCTCAACCCGCCGAGTGCTAATAGATGTGGGGGTGACTTCGGCGACGTCCACGACGACGTCGCCATGCGCCTGCGCCAGCCATCTCAACCCAGCAGCCTCGGCACCAGCTTGATCAGGACGGGACACGGTCTTGGTGAAAACATCCATGTTCCCAGCATAGGAAAAGGCCGGCTCCATAACAGAGACGGCCACTGGTGGAGCTAACGGGATTCCATCGGTTTCTAAATATTACCCCTTGCCTAGCTGGCATTATGCCTATTTAACCTGCATTTATTTTAGGTAATTTCTAACATCATTATATGACACAAAACGGCGCTAGAGTTCCCCGAAGGTTCCCCAATATGCAGAACGAAAACGAAAAGAAAAAGGCCCGAAGTATAAGCCCCATCGTTCGTGGGGGCGAATTGAGCAACGCGGAAAAAATAGGTGGCGTGCCAGTTTCAAACACCAAGGCATTTTGCACAGAGCACCGATCACCTTTAAAGAAAAGAAGGACGCCGAAAGTTGGTTGAACCGCAATAAGGCAGACATCGATAAGGCAGAGGCATCGGGGATTAAATGGATCTCCCCCGCTGAAAAAGAGAAGCTAGAGCTGACAAACAGCACAACCGTGGAACAGCTAATAGACCTTTGGCTAAACGAGAGCGACAGCATTACAAAAGAGAGCACTAGGCAATTCCATCGCCGCCGGATGACAGCCTTCTCCTTGAACTCAACGGAATACCTTCTAGGCATAGTTCAATCCTTCCTTAGCTGAGGAACTAAACCCAGGACGCTTCACACACTCGATTAAGCTGCCCTTGATCAAATAGGCGTTTCACCAGGTCTTCAAGCGTGGACTTCCGCTTGGATTGAATCGTCAATGAACTCGCGGATGCCGTGCACCTGTCCCCTTCCACTTGTATCCGACGAGTCCATGCACTGGAGAACGCTGGAATTATTCGGGGTTACGTTGCCCTGTTTGTTCCCACAAAGGTCGGCAAAGGATTTACCGCCTATGCCAGAGTTTGGCTCACCAGCCAGGACCTTGAGACTGTTGAGCGATTCATTCAAGAGAGTCAGCCACTTCCAGAAGCCGTGGAATGCCACCTCATGGCTGGTGAATGCGATGTCATGCTGCGAATAGTGGCGGCCGATCTCACCGCTTATCGTCAATTTCAGATCGACCATCTCACCCGCATCGATTGCGTCCACAACGCGAAAACTGAGGTGCACATGGAACAGGTAAAATTAACGTCAGAATTATCTGTTTGAATTTGATACTTGGTGGCTCCACGTTGGGATCATCAACGGTGCTCCAGACTCTGGGTCAGCGATGATCTTAGAATCCACACCAAATACGGTGCGCACGAGCTCTTCAGTAATAACGGTTGCAGGATCGCCGGTGGCTACAACTTCGCCGTCTTTCATGGCGATGATGTGATCGGCGTAGCGCGCTGCCTGGTTCAAGTCATGCAATACGGCGACCAGTGTGTAGTCCCGTTTCCGGTTGAGCATGCGGCAAAGTTCCAGCAACTCAATCTGGTAGCTGACGTCTAAGAATGTGGTAGGTTCATCGAGAAGCAAGATTGGCGTCTGCTGCGCCAACGCCACCGCCATCCAGACGCGTTGGCGTTGACCGCCCGAGAGTTCATCGACAAGCCTGCCTGAAAGCTCCCTAATTCCGGTTGCCTCCATGGCCTCTTTCACCGCCTGCTCATCCTCGGGCGACCAAGGCTTGAACAAACTCTGGTGCGGGTAGCGTCCTCGTGAGACCAGATCGATGACGCGAATGCCGTCCGGGGCAACCGGGCCTTGCGGCAGAAGACCCACTTCACGCGCTACTTCTTTGGTGGGCTTTTTGTGCAAAGACTGCCCGTCTAAAAGAATCTTCCCCTCTTGCGGCGCAATCAAACGGGTCAAGCTCTTGAGCAAAGTGGACTTGCCGCAGGCATTGGGGCCAACGATGACCGTGAACTGGCCATCTGGAATCTGAAGATCCACGCCTGGGCAGATAACTTTGTCGCCGTATCCAAGCTGGGCGTTTTCTACTAGAAGTCGTGTCATTTGCGTCGGCCTTCTCTCATGAGCAACCACAGGAAGTACACGCCACCGATGGATACGGTGACAATACCTACTGGGAGCGGGGATTCAGGGTCAATTCTTTGGGCAACCGTATCGGCGAGTATTAACAGGAAAGACCCCACGGCTGCGGTGGGGGCCAGCGCCAGGCCATCAACGTGTACCAGGCGACGGGCAATCTGGGGCGAGGCCAGCGCGATGAAGGAAATCGGCCCGGCGGTGGCAGTTGCCAGCGCCGTTAATCCGATGCCGGCAACAACTGCCAATAGTTGCACCCTGCGGACGTTTTGCCCCAGCGCAACCGCGAAAGGAATACCAATCTGCATCAAACGCATCGGGCGCGCCAGCAGTGCTGCCATCAGGATGAACACGGCAGAACCACAAAATGCCAGCAGCAGCGAATTCCAGGAGGTGCCGGAGAGATTTCCCGCGCCCCACAAACTCGCCATGATGGCATCTTCCACCGTGGCAGTGAGCAAAATCCACACGTTGACCGAGGCCAGCATGGCGCTGACAGCAATGCCAACGATGATAAGACGCACGCCACCAGCGAATCCGCGCTTGGAGGCAAGGAAGAACACCACCATCGCGGTAGCGATACCTCCAGTGAGAGCCCCCAACAACGTAGCGGTGGTGCCACCGCCGAGAATCAACATGACGATGAGCGCGCCAGTGTAGGAACCGGTCTGAAAACCAATCACATCCGGTGAGCCCAATGGATTCGCGGTGAGGTTTTGAAAGATAGCTCCACTCATGGCCAGTGTTGCGCCCAGCAGGATTGCCAGAAGCGTGCGCGGTGCGCGCCATTCCACCACAATCATGTTGGTGTAGGAATCACCGTTGCCGGTCAACGCCTGGAACGCTTCACCAACGGTGATGGATGCAGAACCATCAACCAAGGAGTACACCGCAATCAGCGCAGTCGCCAATAAGAGTCCACCTGTGACGACAGCTGTGCGCACCCCGATAAGCATCACCGGGCGTTCTTTGGGACCGATGCGGAAAATCTTTCGCCCGAATTCAAGCTCTTGCTTCGTATCCGGATTCGTTGTGTGAACCATCGCGCTTAAACCTCCGGAATGCGGTACTTACGCACCATGTAAATCAACAGCGGTGCGCCAACGAATGCAGTTACTACTCCCACGGGCACTTCCCCAGCAGTAATCACGCGACCTATAACATCACTCACGCCCAAAACCGCTGGGGCCAAGACGATTGAATAGGCCATAATCCACCCTTGATGTGGGCCCACGATCATGCGGGATAGATGTGGTGCCAACAGCCCAATAAATCCGATGGGCCCCGCCGCCGCAGTAGCGCCACCGGCTAGCAGTGCAATTGCTACCAATACCACCAGCCTGGTTCTTTGCGGGTGCGCGCCCATAGCAACCGATGCCGCTTCACCCAGTGAAAGCACATCCAATGCGCGAGTGCTGGCCAGCGCAATAAGCAAGCCTACCAAGATAAATGGGGTGATGGACAAGGTGGCATCGAGAGGCTGCGATGCTGTGGTGCCCGCTGACCAGCCACGCATGCGTTCCAAAACTTCTGAATTGGTCAGCAACACCGCGGATGCAAAACCGCCCAGCACCGCCCCCAATGCCACACCGGACAAGGTCATGCGCACCGGACTGCCACGCAATGGACCACTGTTGCCAATGGCGAAGACCACCGCCGAGGTCACAATCGCACCAGCAAAAGACCACCACATGTACTGGGAGATATCTGTAACCCCAAAAAATGCCAGGCCAACAACCACCATGAGAGAAGCACCCGCATTAACGCCCAAAATCCCCGGGTCCGTCATTGGGTTTCTGGTCACAGCCTGCATCAAACCACCCGCGACCCCCAACGCACTACCGGCAACCAACACCAGGAAAGTACGTGGAACGCGAGACTGCCAGACCACCTGCGATACCGGATCCGCCGGATCCGGGTTAATCAGATAATGAAAAACATCCGACGGTGGAATGCTGCGTGAGCCCACCATCATGCTCAACACCAGCGCACCGGCACATAAGACCGCAATGATAATGAAACCAATGAGCCGGTTGGCCGGAGCAACTGGCCTTTCCACAGCCTTCGGGGCTGTGGAGGTGGTGGAACTTGCTGGCATAAAAGACTAGCTCACCTTGTCGTAGGTCTCTACCTTGTCTGCAAGATCCTGCAGCCAATCGGCATAGTTACGGCTGGTCAACGCACCCTTGGAAGACCACGTGGATACCTGGTCTGCCTGGACAGCTGGAAGGTTGTCCCACAGCTCCGCAGTAAATGGCGCCTCTGGGTCATAGTTTTCTACCAAGATGACATCAGCAGGGTAGGTCGAAGCATCTTCCCACGCCACTCGACCCCACGGGTTTCCTTCCGCTGGTGTGTCTGGGCCTGCGATGTTTGCGCCAAGTTCTTCCAGCATGTCCGCCTGCGGGAAGCCCACGCCGGTATAGAGCATTTCCTTGGTTGGGCTGGTCAGCAGGAAGTTGTAATCCTTGCCGTCTACTGCTGCGGTGAACGCTTCCTTGGCCGCTGCGAAGTCTCCATCTGCCGCCACGATGTTGTCAGCTTCTACGTCTGCGCCGAAGAACTCTGCAATCTCGCGGGTATCCGCAATCCTTTGATCAATAGAGCCTTCCGATGGCAGCGGCACGAAAGGCGCAACGCGCTGCAACTGAGCGTTGACGTCTTCATCGAACCAAGACCAACCCTTCGCGTTACCGTTGCCGATGATGGCATCCGGGCGCAGTTCAGCCAGCTTTTCCAGATCGATCTCAGCATCTTGGCCGATGGTCTCAATACCTTCGATGTCAGCATCACCCATCAACGCTGGGTTGTCACACTCAAAACCAAACAACGCATCCGGCTCAATGCCGTACTCGTGCAGAGAGCTATAGGCGTAGCAGTCCATAACGATGGTTTCTGGCTGGTTTTCGAAGTCGATGTTTAGCCCCTCAATACTGGGGTGGGACAGAGTCAGCTGCTCACCGTCGCCAGCCGCTGCATCTTCCCCCGAGGCTTCTTCCCCCGAGGTGGAGCACGCCGCAAGAACGAGGGCTGCAGCAGCACTTAAAGCCATCAATGCCGTCTTTTTCACTTGTTATTTCCTTTGCTGGGAATAGGGATCAATTAACCATGGCAAATATACACCACTTGAGTAGGGTTGCCTAACTTTCAATAGGTAGGACTATTCATTGTAAGGATTGATATACCAAAGATATAGACTCGACACTAGACGGTCAACCATTTACACCTGGCATCGCTTAGCGCAGTTCAATCCCCTTTAACATTTGGAAGAGATTTCGAAAATGGCTGAGACACCAAGCGTCAGCGTTAATCTAAAAGCGCTGGCTGAAGAACTGCTAAATAAGGCGGCTGGGACAGAAAGCGGGCGTGCAACCCACGTGTTCCGCGCAGTGCCTGGTGGTTCCCTTTTACAGGTCTTGCTTGTCCTGAAAGACGGCAAGGAATTGTCTAAGCACGAGAACCCTGGCGAGGCACTCTTGCACGTATTGAGCGGAAAAGTTCGGCTTACCGCAGACGACGATTCACTAGAGTTGAGCGCCGATGAGCATGCTGTGGTGCCTCAGTAGCGTCATGGACTGCTCTCCTTGGAAGACTCAGCAATCCTGCCGACCGTAGTGCGCAATCGCGCCTAGATAGCGTTCCAGCTTCCTAACGCTCTGGCTTCGTTGCCACGATTGCCACGGCGTTGAGGTGCTCGCTGTGCGTGTTGAAGGTTTTTCGCATCTGCAGCACCCGCTTGCGGGCATCGGAGTTATTCCGAAGGTTCTTCACAAAGCACAGCGTGCCTAAGAATCCTTCATCGGAAAGAATTCGACGCGGCTGCAGCAAAGCCATCGGCGCGGTCTCAACCTTGGCGGCTTTAAAAAGCCATTAGCCTCAAACACTGCCGTCCATTCGCCCAAGGTCAGCGGACACGCGTTCACCCTAATTGCGCGCGCAAGGCTTTGGCGGATTTCATCCTTCACCCCATCTGCTAGTTCTTCAGGAACTAGCCCCAGTTCGTGAATGGCGTACCGCCCACCCGGACGTAGGATGCGCGCAGCCTCTGCAACGATTGCATTCTTAGCCTTCTCACCCTGCATGGTGAGCATCGCTTCCCAATCACAAGGTCAGCCGACTCATCGGCCAGTCCAGTTTCAGCGGCGTCGGCCTCAATTAGCTTTGCACGCAGGCCAAAGACGCGGCGCACTGCAGCCACAGCATCCGGATCACTATCCGCACCTGTATAACTCGAAGGCGTGAGCTCAAGAATCCTACCCGGCGTGCGCCCAAGACTAGGCGCTGGTTCAACTACATCAACGTTCGGAATTCCGGATAGTTCGAGCAATTCATCTGTTAGTCTGCGCCCGCCGAGGCAAAGGACTCACTTTCCCAATTTGGCCAAAAGCCAGTGGCCTTGCATGGATTCATCCGCACGTGATGTGCCGATCATTTGTTCACTCATGAGGACCTGATTGCCCTCCCCAATGAATCAGTCCGGTTTTACCAGTTCGTCGACCACGTCCCCGGCACTCAACCTTGGATTTCACCTGGCTTTAAACACAGTCATAACCAGACGTCAACAAAGAATTCCCCAGACAAAAATAAAACCCTCTGACCAGTGGAAAGAGGGTATAAAGTGGAGCTAACGGGATTCGAACCCGTGACCCCCACACTGCCAGTGTGGTGCGCTACCAACTGCGCCATAGCCCCAAAGCTGTATTGAATTATGAAGTGGAGCTAACGGGATTCGAACCCGTGACCCCCACACTGCCAGTGTGGTGCGCTACCAACTGCGCCATAGCCCCTCATACGAGGTGCAACCTTCACGATTGCAACTCGTATCAATATATCCGCTCCCCATTCACTCACCAAATCGCGAGTTGGGACGCCTTATTTAGTGACGATGTCAACCCATTCCATGATGGACGTGTTCTGGTCTTCCGGAATGTCCTTGCCATCCTTGATGATTCGCGGCGAGGAAACCTGGCCGGTTTCGCTCTCCAGCTTTTCGTAGTTCGAGGTCACCAGTGGGTTTCCTTCACCAACCGGGGCTTCTTCAATGGCCTTTACCGTGGCATCATCTGCGCCCAGTTCCTTCGCGGCAGCAGCGAAGTCTTCCATCTCCCACTTGTTGTACACCTTGGACTGGTTCTCCATGAGGTACTTACGCAAGTTCCAGTAGAGCTTGGCATCACCGGTCTTTGCTACCTGCTCCATCGCAGCTGCCGCCTTGGAGGAGTGGCCCGTGTTGGACTTGATGCTCTCCAAGCCGTTTGGGCTGCCGTCAAGGAAGTTGAGGGTGCGCACGTGCACGACGAGCTCGCCCGCATCAATCGCATCCTTCATCTGCTCGTCGGTTTCCTTCGCCAGGTCACCACAGTGCGGGCAGGAGTAGTCCTCGTACAGGTCTACTTCGGTTGCGTCCTTTGCGGCATCCGCAGACTTGAGGGTTACCGCATTGTCCGCGAGGGAAATCTCCAGGGAGACATCCTCGGCGGCGTAGTCCCCCAGCGCATCGGTCTGTGCGCCTCGTCCTTGATAGACGATGTAGCCGATGACCACGGCAATAATAACCAGCAGAACAGCGAGGCCCCAGACGAATCCACTATTGCCTTTGGAGTTGGGGTCTTTGACTGTACTCATGAAACAACCTTGCCTTTATGACTTAAGTTCGAACAGATGAAAAGCCTACACACCGCTGTTAAGGGTGCAATGCAAACTTGGTGAAAGGACGCTTGATCGTCCACACCATTAAGACAGAATAGAAGACATCTCGCAGAAGTGTCATCATGTAATTCATCACTTGCGCGTCTTCATCAGGGCTCACGGAGAAGCAGCCGCAATCAATTCCGAGTCCCCGCGCCCACGCCTGCGCGATGCCGATCATGAACAGCACCAGAACTATCTGCCCAACCCACGCCGATGGTCGCAAAAACAGCCCCAGCAAAAGCAGCAGGCCGCCACAGATCTCCAGCGGGCCAATCAGGTAGGACAAGTAGTGCGACCACTCAGGGGTAAAGATTTCATATGCCTTGATGCTTTGCGACACCGCGAGCTGATCCGTCAGCTTCGACGCCCCCGCCTTGATCCACACATAGGCCATATAGAATCGCGCGAATGCACTAATGATGTCGAGCACGAGTGGTGCGCTGATTTTGGTTTTGGTCACGGAGTTAGCCTAACAATCTACGGGTGCAGGGCATAGCGGCGGTAGGGGCGGCGGATGGTCCAGACGGTGAGGGCGAGGAAGAAAGCGTCGCGAAGCAGCGTCAGTGCGTAGTTCATGCCCTGACTTACGTCGGCGGGGTCGTAGCCAAAACACCCGCAATCGATGACGAGCCCCCGCGTCCACGCCTGCGCGATGCCCACCATGAACAGGACCAAGACCACTGCAGCGACTGCCGACGCCTCCCTCAAGAACAGCCCCAACAACAGCAGCACCCCACCCATGAGTTCCAGGGGCCCGATGAGGTAGGCCAAGTATCCGGACCACTCCGGGGTAAAGATGCCATAGGCCTCAATGGCCTGGGTCATCTCCATCCGGGCATCCAGTTTCTGTATGCCGGCGATAATCCACACGGCGGCCATTCCCCAGCGCGCGAGCGCGCTGATGAGGTCAGGCACCGATATGGATTGTGGAGATGTCATAAACCACTAGCCTAGCCGCAGAACTAACCTCCGAGAACCTGTGACACCAGCGCCTGCGCTTCTTCTTGCACCTGCTTGAGGTGTTCTTCGCCACGGAAGCTCTCGGCGTAAATCTTGTACTTATCCTCCGTGCCGGACGGGCGCGCGGCAAACCACGCATTCTCCGTCGTCACCTTGAGGCCGCCGATCACCGCGCCGTTGCCCGGCGCCTCAGTGAGCTTGGCGACGATCTCCTCGCCCGCCAGCTCCGTCGCCGTCACCTGCTCCGGAGAGAGCTTCTTCAGGATGGCCTTCTGTTCGCGGGTAGCCGGGGCATCGGTGCGCGCATAGGCCGGCGCACCATAGTCCTCCGCCAGCTCCGCGTAGCGCTGCGACGGAGTCTTACCCGTCACTGCCAGGATCTCCGCGGCCAACAAGTCCAAGATGATGCCATCCTTGTCGGTGGACCACACGCTCCCGTCGAAGCGCAGGAAGGAAGCACCGGCGGATTCTTCGCCGCCGAAGCCGAGGGAGCCGTCGACAAGCCCCGGCACAAACCACTTGAAGCCCACCGGCACCTCCACGAGCTCACGCCCCAGGCTAGCCACGACGCGGTCGATCATGGAAGAGGACACCAAGGTCTTGCCCACACTCGCATTTCCCCACTGGGGACGGTGGCTAAACAGGTACTCGATGGCCACCGCGAGGTAGTGGTTCGGGTTCATCAGCCCAGCATCCGGCGTAACAATGCCGTGGCGGTCAGCGTCAGCATCATTACCGGTAGCCAGGTCATACTTGGACCGGTTATCCACCAACGAAGCCATGGCATCCGGGGAGGAACAGTCCATGCGGATCTTGCCGTCGGTATCCAACGTCATAAAGCGGAAAGTGCCGTCTACCTCTGGGTTCACCACCGTCATGTTGAGTTCGTAATGCTCGGCGATGGCCGCCCAGTAGTCCACCGAGGCGCCGCCCATCGGGTCCGCTCCGATGCGCACGCCGGCGTCCTTGATGGCCGCCATGTCCACGACGTTGGCCAAATCGGACACATAGGAGTCGAGGTAATTGTGCTTCACGCAGCGTTCATCCAGCACGCCGTTGACCGGCGCGCGCTTCACACCCTCGAGCCCGGCGCGCAGGTAGTCGTTAGCCTTTGCTGCAATCCAGTCGGTGGCATCGGTATCCGCCGGACCGCCTGTCGGCGGGTTGTATTTGAATCCACCATCGCGCGGCGGGTTGTGAGACGGGGTGATAACAATGCCATCGGTGCCTGGGTTGGTCAGGATGGCGTGGGAAACAGCTGGCGTTGGGGTGTAGCGGCCGCGGTCATCTACACGGACCTCCAGTTCGTTGGCTAGGAGGACCTCGAGGGCGGAGACCATGGCGGGTTCGGACAGGGCGTGGGTATCACGACCGATGAAGATGGCGCCCGTGGTGCCCTGCTCGGCGCGGTAGTCCACGATGGCCTGGGTGATGGCCAGGATGTGGGCCTCGTTGAAGGCGGTGTCCAAGGCGGAGCCGCGGTGCCCAGAGGTGCCGAAGGAAACCTGCTGGTCAGGGTTATCGGCGTCGGGGGTGCGGGTGTAGTACGCGGTGACCAACTCCGCGATATCGATGAGATCCGAAGGCTGGGCTAGTTGGCCGGCGCGCTCGTGTGCCATGGTGGTTTCCTCCTTGGGGATGTGGATGTACCTTAAGCTTGCCTGCTTCACGACGTTTTCGCATCCCAACTAGGATGGTGCCTATGCCACAGATCCTTCTTGTGGGCTGCGGGACCGCGCTCGGGGCGCTGGCCCGCTTTGGCCTTTCTTCGCTTCTCGGGGGCGGCGCGCTGCCGCTGTTGCTCATCAACGTTGTTGGCAGTGCTGTGATGGGCTATGCCAAGCCGCCCGCGTTCTGGGGCACGGGTTTCTTGGGTGGGTTCACCAGCTTTGCCGCGTTTGCGTATCTCACTTCAGGTTTCGGGCCGGCGCAGGCGGGGGCATATGTCCTGGCAACGGTCCTGGGATGCACCGTGGCGTACCTGGTCGGTGACCGTCTCCAGGCTCGGAGGCGCGCATGATGCTCTCCATCTTGGCTGTGCTCGCCGGCGGTTTTGTGGGCGGTTGCGGGCGCTACCTGTTAACCCGCATCCTGCCCTCCCCCACGTGTACCTTCGCCGCGAACCTCATCGGCTCTGCGGTGGCCGGCGTGGCCTATGGCTACGCCACGCACGCGCACACCGCCGAGTTCTTCCTCCCCTTGCTCGCGGCCGGCGTGGCGGGCGGGCTATCGACATGGTCCACGTTGGCCAAAGAGCTCGGTGACATGATTAAGGCCAAGCGCTGGTGGCGCTTGGCGCGGTATCTCTTCTGGACGGTGGGCCTGGGCATCGTCCTGGCGTGGCGCGGGGCGTGGGTCGGCTCGCTTTTGGCCTAGCCTTCTCACCGCACTCCGCGTCTAAGCGCGCGAAGTGTTAGTCGGCGATGGCGTCCAACGGCGGGGTCTTTGCCGCGCGGTGGGCCGGCCACAGGGCGGCCAGCACACCGACGATGCCGGAGCCGACGAGCATGACGACGAGCATCATCCACGGCACCGTCGTGGAGTCGAGGCCTTCGTCCGCAAGCACGGAAATGAAGGACCACCCCATCCCCAGCCCCATGAGGATGCCCATGAGAGCGCCGAAGAGCGCAATCTGTACCGACTCCACGGTGATCATCGTGCGAATCTGGCGGCGCTGGGTGCCCACCGCGCGCAGCATACCAATCTCCTGGCGTCGTTCAATCACGCCCAAGGTGAGGGTATTGACAATGCCCAGGATCGCGATGACCACAGCCAACGCCAGCAGCGCGTAGAGGATTGTGAGCATCTGGTCAATCATGCCGGCGGCCTCGCCTGCGAATTCCTCGCCGGTGCGCACCTGCACCACGACGAGGTCCTTGACGGACTCCTCCAGGTTGGCGCGCAGCTTTTCCTTGTCATAGCCTTCCTCCGCGTTCACGTAGACCAACATGACGTTGAGGCTAGCCGGGTCGACGACCTCCGTTGCCGCGGAGGCGGAGACAGCTAAGCGCGGGAGCATCTGGAAGGGCTCATACGTGCCGAGGAGCTTCACCTGCGTGGTACGAGACGGATCCGGGCCCGCCAGCTCATAACTCTGGCCGACCTCCCAGCCCTGCTCTGCAGCTAGATCGGCTTCGGCGATGAAGCCCGGCTCCTCGCCCGTCTTCAGCGATCCTTCCACCAGGGTGAGGTTAAGGACGTCATCGGCGTTGCCGTCAACCACCTGGCTGATCGCCATCTCCGGGCTGTAGTTCATGGAGGCCTGACCATCGACCTGCAACGGCGCGGTACTCATCGCCACGACCTGCCCGGCGCCCTCGGTATCGCGGGCGCGCTGCGCCGTCTCATTCGGCGTTGGGAAGTTGCCCGATGTCGGACCCGACAGCAGAAAGTCCGCGCGGGCGTCCTGCTCCACGGCATCCGCGACCGAGGTTTTCATCGTCGCGCCAAGCATTCCGATCGAGGTCACCAGCGCCACGCCCAGCATGAGGGCGAAGGCGGTGGCGGCCGTACGGCGCGGGTTCCGCGCCGAGTTCGTCGACGCCAACTTGCCCACCGCACCAAACGGTGCACCAATCACGCGGCCAATCGCCGGAACGATGGGCAGGGAGATGGCCGGTCCAGCCAGGAAGAAGCCGAGGATGAGGTTGAGCGCGCCAAGACCCACGAGGGAGGCACGGATGCCCGTGGAGGCGTCGATAAGCACGCCGAGGACCGCGAAGATAATGCCCGCGACAAGCAACAGTCCACCCAGCACGCTGCGCACGAGGAGCGAAGAACCGGCAGCAGACTCGGTGGTGCGCATGGCTTCCACCGGCTTTACCGCACCCGCGCGGCGCGCCGGCGCCCACGCGGACACGATGGTGACCACCGCGCCCAAGAGCAGCGGCACGACTACTGCACTGACGCTCAGGCCCAGACCGCCGCCCATGGGCATGTCTTTAGCTTCAAAGACTGCCTTGATGATCGCGACGAGACCCATACCTGCCACCACGCCGACGGCTGAGCCGACGAGCCCCACGATGAAGGCCTCCGTCACCACCGAGCGCGTAATCTGGCCGCGGGATGCGCCGAGCGCGCGCAGCAGCGCGAACTCCTTGGTGCGCTGGGCCACGATCATGGAGAAGGTATTCGCGATGATAAACGTGCCCACCAGCAGCGCGATGAGGCCAAAGGCGATGAGGAAGTAGTTGACGAATTTCAGAGCAGAGGAAATCTGATCCGACAGCTCATCGGCCAGCTTCTGGCCGGATTCCGCCTCGACCTCGAAGGTGTTGTTGAGGTGCTCCACGAGCGCATCGGCATCGACGCCGTCGGCCGCAGCGACCTTCAGCTGGGAAGAGTCTCCATAGCGCTCAACGAAGGCCTCGTGCTCCATGAGCAAAGTCAGACTGGGGCCCTGGTCCACCACAGGCTTGACGACGCCCACGACCTTCACCTCATCGCGCTGGTCCGGGTGCACGACGAGGAGGGTATCGCCGACGTGAATGCCGAACTTCTCGGCTGCGGAATCGTTGATGAGGACTTCGCCGGTCCCGTGGGGCTCGGAGCCGTCGACAAGCGTGGCGGGCTCACCGACGGATTGATCCTCCGGGTAGTAGGGCTGCACGCTGGACGTGCCCCCGCCGGTCTGGAACGCCTCGGCGTCTTCGTTGGCCACCACGACCGTCTGGCTGCTTTGCATGTTTACCGCGCGAACGTCGGGGTCGGCGGCGATGTCATCGCGCATCTTCTGATCCAGCTTCGGGCCGTTTTCCTTCTGGCTCACGGCCGCATCCACGCCGGTAAATGCTGTCGAGACAGCGGAGTCGAACGTATTCGACAGCGAGTTGGTGAACATGAAGGAGCCCGAGATGAACGCGGTACCCAGCACCACCGCCAGCAGGGTCAGGGCAAGGCGCAGCTTATGCGCGAGAATATTGCGCACGGAGACCGTGCGCATGGTGTTCTTTGTGGCCATGCTCTAGCCCTCGATTTCTGCCATCACGGCGTGGATGGACTCCATGGTCGGATTCATGAGCTCATTAACCAGGCGGCCATCGGCGAGGAAGACCACGCGGTCAGCGTACGAAGCGGCCTTGGCGTCGTGCGTAACGATAACCACGGTCTGCCCATCCTTGTCCACGGCGGTACGCAAAATGTCGAGCACCTCGGCGGAGGAGTTCGAATCCAGGTTGCCGGTGGGCTCATCACCGAAGATGATCTCAGGACGGGAAACCAGGGCGCGCGCACACGCCACGCGCTGCTGCTGGCCGCCGGAGAGCTCGGCCGGGCGGTGGTTCAAGCGGTGGGACAGGCCAAGGCGCGTGGTGACCTCATCAAACCACGCCTTATCGACCTTGTTGCCAGCGATATCGGAAGGCAGCGTGATGTTCTCTGCCGCGGTCAACGTGGGCACCAGGTTGAAGGACTGGAAGATGAAACCCAGGCGGTCGCGGCGCAGGGCGGTAATGTCTTTATCGCTGAGCTGCGACATATCGGTGTCACCGATGAAAGCCGAGCCGGACGTCGCCGAATCGAGGCCCGCCATAGTGTGCATGAGGGTGGATTTGCCGGAGCCCGACGGGCCCATGATGGCGGTAAAGGTATTGCGCGCGAACTCAACGTCGACGTGGTCCAACGCGGTGACTGCGGTATCTCCCTGACCGTATTGTTTGAACAGGTCAACGGCGCGTGCCGCGGCAGTCGTCGTTGGGGTGGTCATGGACGTGTTCTCCTTATAGATGGGGAAAGTAACGTCACTACCCTATCTTGCCCTGGGTAAGTTATGTGACGCGTGTGGTCTAAAATATGCTCCATGCGCGCATCCCTTTCCGCTCTAGAGCATTACGACCGTTGTGCCGAAGCAGCCGCGGCTCAGGTCATGCGCCACTACTCCACCAGTTTTTCCCTGGCCACGCGGCTTCTCTCACCCAGGGTGCGCGTGGATATCCGTAACTTATACGCCATGGTGCGCACGGCCGATGAGATCGTCGACGCGGGGCTTGCTCCCCAGGACGCCGCCGTGCTTCTCGACGCCTACGAGGCCACCGTCCGCGCCGCCCCCTCCCAGCGTTTTCACGCCGACCCCGTGGTGCACGCGTATGCGCTCTCCGCGCGGCGCTGCGGGTTCCAGGACGAGCACATCGCAGAGTTCTTTGCTTCCATGCGCTGCGATCTGACCCAGAGCACGCACACACACGACTCCTTCGAGAACTACGTGTCCGGCTCCGCGGAAGTCATTGGGCTCTTGTGTTTGGATGCTTTCTACGCCGGTCAGGCGCGACCGGCCGGCATCGAGGAAGGCGCGCGGCGCTTGGGCGCGGCGTTTCAGAAGATCAACTTCTTGCGCGATCTGCGCGAGGACTCCGCAGACCTCGGCCGCTCATATTTTCCAGCGCTGCCCGATCCCACCGGCTTGGACGAAGGGAAAAAGGCTGCCATCATCGCTGATATTCGCGAGGACCTGTCTGTAGCGCAGGGTGCCATCGAGTTGCTGCCGCGCGGCTCCCGCATGGGCGTGGCGGCGGCTACCGCCCTCTTTACTGAGCTCACCGACCAGCTCGAGGCAACCCCCGCCGTCGAGATCCTCACGACAAGGGTGTCGGTATCACCAGCGCGTAAGGCCTTCCTCGTGAGCCGGGCAGCTGCATCGGCGGTGAAATAAACATGGGCAAGCGGGTTGTCGTCATCGGCGCTGGCATCGCGGGGCTTGCCACCGCGGCGTTGATGCTGCGGGAGGGCTGGGACGTGGTCGTCGTCGAGAAGCAGCGTAGCGTCGGCGGGCGGGCGGGAGTCCTAGAAGTCGACGGCTTCCGTTTCGATACGGGGCCTTCGTGGTATCTCATGCCGGAGGCTTTTGATGAATTTTTCCGGGCCTGTGGGACGAGCACCGAGCGTGAGCTGGACCTCGTCCCCCTCTCGCCTGCGTATCGCGTGTACAACGAGGACGGCGCGTTCCTAGATGTGGAGAGCGGCGTGGAGGAGGTCGCGCACCTATTCGAGTCTATTGAGCCGGGCGCGGGTGAGCGCGTACGGGCGTATTTGGCGCGCTCCTCCGACGTCTACGCGGTGGCGCTGAGCAGCTTTTTGTACACCACGTTTTCGCGCCCTACTGAGCTGCTGACACGGGAGGTGCTCACGCGGCTGGGCACGCTCGCGATGCTGCTGACGCGTTCGCTGGACAGGCTGGTAGCGGCGCAGTTTCAGGACTATCGCCTGCGTCAGGTCCTGACCTATCCGGCGGTGTTTTTGTCGACCGAGCCTCAGGCCGCGCCGGCCCTGTATTCCTTGATGAGCCACACCGACCTGGTCGAAGGTGTGCGCTACCCGCAGGGTGGCTTCGCCGCGGTGGTCGCGGCGATTGCGCGCCAAGCGGAGGGTGCAACCTTCCTCATGGGTACCGCGGTGACGGCAATTGAGTGCACGGACGGGCGCACAACTGGCGTGCGGCTGGATGACGGCCGCTTCATTTCTGCAGAGGCCGTGGTGTCGGCGGCGGACCTGCGCCACACCGAAACCGCGTTACTGCCAGAGTCAGCGCGGACCTACCCGGAAAGCTACTTCGCACGGCGCGATCCGGGTTTGGGTACGGTTCTGGTGTTCCTCGGCGTCCGCGGCGAGCTGCCGCAGCTTGAGCACCACACTCTGTTGTTTAGCAAGGACTGGGAGCCCGATTTCCGCGCCGTCTACCACGGCCCGGAGGCCTCGCGCCCGCTCGGTGCTTCGGAGTCGATCTACGTGTCGAAGACATCCGCGACGGATCCTGACGTGGCGCCGGAGGGCTGCGAGAACCTCTTTGTGCTCGTCCCTGTGCCGGCGGAAGAAGCGTTTGGCCACGGAAGTGCCTACAACGACACAGAATCTGCCCGCGTCGCCGCGATTGCTGACGCCGCTATCCACCAGCTAGGCACATGGCTTGGCATTCCGGACTTTGCCGAGCGCATCGTCATGCGCCGAACGGTGGGGCCCTCTGATTTTGCGCAGCGCTATAACGCGTGGGCAGGTGGAGCGGTGGGACCTGCACATACGCTGCAGCAGTCCGCGTTCTTCCGTGGGCGCAACGTCTCGCGAAAACTGAAGAACCTGTTCTACGCGGGCGGAACGACCGTGCCGGGCGTGGGAGTGCCAATGTGCCTTATTTCTGCGCACAACGTCCTCACGCGGATGCGTGAACAGCGCTAAACGTTGGGCCCGAGTGCACTCTCAATTCGCGCTGAATTCCCCCAGTGCTGACCCCCGTGACAGAACTTGGTTCTCAGTCCCCACTCCACGGCATGGAATTCACGAAAAGGCCGTGCAGCGCTGCATAGCGTAGTCTGAGGAGGTTGACGTCGAGTGGAAAGGCGAAGCGATGGCAGAAACTACTGAGCAGGCCAGCGAGACCGTAGAGTCATGGCTGAAGCAAGAAGACGCTATCGATCCTAAAAAGGCCCCTCGTCTCCAGGAGCTCTTAGCCCGCGTTCCCCGTCAAGACCTCATCGCGATTGTGGAGCGGCAAAATGCTCTCCGCGCTGCGCTAGCCCTCCGCCTGCTGCCGCGGGAAAAGTCCATCGCAGTCTTCGACGCACTCGATGCAAAGCACCAAGCGGACATCATTGATGAGCTGGGCAACGCCGATGTCTACGAGTTTTTCGACGAGTTGGACCCCGAAGACCGAGTGGCGCTCTTGGATGAGCTGCCCGCGGAGATTGCGGATCGCCTCCTCCGTTCACTGACCCAGACTCAACGCGACGTGACCGGAGTGATCCTTGGATACACGAAGGGCTCCGTCGGGCGTCGTATGTCGCCAGAGGTGCCCGACATTCACCCGGAAATGAGCATGGAAGATGCCCTGTACACGCTCCGGGATACGGCCGATGAACTGGAGACCATCTATACCGTTCCGGTGACGCGCAAGGACCGGCGTCTGGTGGGCGTCGTCAGCCTGCGCGAACTCTTCACGGCTGAGCGCGGTGTACTCATTGAGGACATCATGAACGAGCCGGTATATGCATACGCGACTGCCGACGCCGAGGAGACCGTGCGGTGGTTCTTGCCCCTCGATATGCTAGCTCTGCCAATTGTGGATGATTCACACCGCCTCGTCGGTCTTCTTACGTGGGACGATGCCACGGACATCATGGAAGAAGCGGACAGCGAGGACTCTGCTCGTTCCGGTGGTACGGAAGCGCTCCAGCAGCCTTACTTGTCGACGCCGTTGCTCAAGCTCGTTCGCTCCCGCATTCTCTGGCTGCTCGTGCTCGCTGTGTCAGCTCTGCTGACCGTGCGGGTTCTCGATTCCTTCGAGGACACCTTAGCCAAGGCGGTTGTACTGTCGCTGTTCATCCCTCTCCTCACCGGCACGGGCGGTAATACTGGAAACCAGGCAGCGACTACTGTGACCCGCGCGCTCGCGCTTGGCGACGTCCGAACGCGCGACCTCCTTTCTGTAATGTGGCGCGAGCTGCGCGTCGGAATGCTGCTCGGCGCCGTACTGGGACTGGCTGGTCTCGTCTTGGCGACGGTGATCTACGGCCTCGATATCGGTATCGTGATCGGCTCCACCCTGTTTCTTATCTGCTCAATGTCAGCGACAGTTGGCGGCCTCATGCCGATTGTGGCAAAGACGGTTGGCGCGGATCCCGCTGTCTTTTCTAACCCGTTCATTTCCACGTTTTGTGACGCGACGGGCTTGATTATCTACTTCTTCATCGCAAAGTCCGTGTTGGGCATCTAGCCCGATAGAAACTGCCGCGCTCCGTCGCGCAGCCCGCCGATATTCTTGTGCCCGCACTAGAGCCGCACTATCTTCGGCGCGCGGCTGAAAAGCTGTGCATACACCTGCATGACGCTTGCGCCACTTGCTACACGGTTACCCCTCTCCTCTACCGGGCTGAACACCATCGATTTCTGCATCCAACTGTCCACCACAAAAAGTGTCGCTGCGACCTCTATTGCCGCCTTCACGAACAAACCCGAACCATAGGAGCACAAGGTGCGCTTTGCTTTCTGCAAGCGTCCTGAAGTCATCAGCGAAGCAGTTCCCGCCTGACGTACGAAGAAAATGCCTGCGGCACGCGGCTTTGTGCTCAGTGTCAACCAATAGTCGCGTTGGGCAGCCACACGCAATCCTTCACCTAACCCGCCAACAATCCGATACCTATGTTGAGGGCGGCATGTAAGACTGAGCACTCAATGACGCTACCGGAGCGAAATCTCACCGCCCCAAGTATCCACCCACCGAGGAATTGAACCGGAAGTACGGGCCACAGATGAGCATCAAAGCTCAACAACACCACATGGGGCAAAAGGAAAAGGGCCGCCTGAAAAGTGTTTCCGGCCCACAATCCCCAACGCCGAAGAAGTAAACCCCCGAGAAATCCTCGGAAGAAAAACTCTTCGCCTGCAGCCCTTAGAATCGCGGCAACGCTTACCCCTTGAACAAGAACGACACCCGGCATGCCGAGACTATCCGTAGATACAAGACGGATACCAAGATAACCTATTCCAAGCAGCACAGGGAACAAGATGACACTTAAAGCTGCTGCCTGCAGGTTTCCCCAGCGCCAACCCACATTTGCCCGAGCTCGAGACACCCCGATTGACCCGCGTCGGACAAGGGGACCTGACCCCCGTTAGGTAGACACCTGATATCCAGCCCGGTTGGG
>NZ_KV805017.1:0-69821 GCF_001811515.1 Corynebacterium sp. HMSC076G08
GCCGACCAAGCCGACTGAGCCGACCAAGCCGACCAAGCCGACCGAGCCGACCGAGCCGACCAAGCCGACCAAGCCGACCAAGCCGACCAAGCCGACGAAGCCGACGGAACCGACTGAGACTCCGGATGACGGTGACGGTAAGGACAAGGACGACAACGATGGCAGCTCGAAGAAGTCTGACCTCCCGTGGTGGCTCCTGCTCATCCCGGGTCTGGGCCTCATCAAGCTCATCATCGATGGTGGCAACGGCGGTGACGGTGGACATGATGGTGGCCACGATGGCGACCACAACACTGAGGTCACCGAGGATGGCGACCGTGGCAACAACCACGGTGAGCCGACCGAGGAGACCGGTGACAACACCGGCCGCGATGACCGCGAGGTCACCGTTCTGGACGCAACTCCGCCGGAGGACTCTGGTCAGCCGCTGCCGTCCAACGCAGAGCGCGTGGAGATCAAGCACGTACCTTCCGGTGCGACGAAGCTTGACCCAGGCATGAAGGACTTCATCAAGTAGTCCAGACCGCAACACCATCCCAGCCCTCACGGGTTGGGGTTGGTAGGGGCAGAGAACAATGAGGACAATCCCCTCCAGGGCGTAAACGCTGGAGGGGATTCGTCGTCTGATTTTTAGTCTATTGTTTAGAACGAATAACTAGAGCCAATATTTTTATAAGCTAAATCTCAGAAGCTAGAACGTAGAAGCTAGGAGCGAGGAATAGAAAATGACTGATGATGGTGAAAAGAACGGTATCCCGGAGTATCCCGGTGAGTCCTCTGCACCCGAACACCGCGCCAGCGAAGCGCAGCCGGTAGGCGATGAGAAGAAGAGCAACAAGAAGCTGCTCATCGGTATTGCAGCGCTCATCGCGATTATCTTGGTTGTCGTACAGCTAGTGCTCTATGCGGGCCGCGGTGAGGACGATTCCGCGGAGACGAATGCGGCTGAGGAACAGACGTCAACCTCGCAGAGCGTTGAAGCTGAAGCGCCGACAACGAACAATGATCCCTTCGTGGATGACTCTGGCGAGCAGGAACACGAGTTAGAACCGGCGCCGGGTGAGTTTCGGGGCTTTGGCGCGATGTCCTTGGGCATTAACGATGAGTTCGCGGCCGTGGACCCGATTCAGGTCACTGATACCGGCATGCTGATTCCCCCGCACGATGTACAGCGCTTGGGCTGGTACTCCGCGTCGGCAGTGCCGGGCGAGGCTGGTCCGGTGGGCTCCAGTGTTATTACCGGCCACATCAACTACCAAGGTCAGGGCACGGGCTTCGCGGAGAAGTTCACCACCATGGAGTTGGGCCAGGAATTCACCGTCTTCATCGATGGTGAGGGGCGCCGATTCCGCGTGACCGAGGCACCGTACCGCCTGCAGAAAGGGGCGGGTTTCCCGGACGTGGTCAATGACACGCAGGGAGACAACCGCTTGGTCCTCATTACCTGTGGCGGCAAGTTCGTCGGTGGTCAGCTCGGCTACGAAGACAACATCATCACCGTGGCGGAGCCGGTGGCACCGGTGGAGGGTGCTGAGGCACCGGTAGATGGTGGCGTCGAGGCGCCTGCTGAGGCACCGGCGGCTTAAGCTGTCGCAGCGGCCTAAGCAGGTGTACTGCTTACGCCGCAGACTGTTTAGGCGGAGGCCTCCTGCAGGCGGGCGATGTGCAGCGTTAGGTAGGAGACCTCATCGGGGGTAAGAGTGCTGTCGAGGCGCAGCTCAATAAGGTTGGCCACCATCTGGGCGGTCTCGACGGCATCGGGGTAGCGCGCGGAGATGGCGGTGGCTACTTGGCGGTCGTCAGAGTCGAGCTGCTGGTGCTCCGCCATGCGTACAAACAGGTAGCGCAGGTGCGTGATGAAGCGGGCGACGGAGATGTCCTCGCTGTTGAGTTCCGTGCCGTTGTGGGAGCCGATGACTGCCAGGATCTGTTGAATCAACCCCGTCATGCGGTAGGTGCCGGAAAGGTCTCCTACCGCGAAGCCGGCGTTGACCAGGTGCAGGGTAATGGCCACGGCTTCGTCGGCAGCCAGTGGTGTGTGTAGGCCACTGTTGATGGCGGTGAGTAACTTCTGCGCGAGGCTAAAGTCCTCGGCGTAGAGGTGGCGGACCTCAGCCTCGAGGGGATAAGACACCGTGTTGCCACGGCTGACAGCGCCGTGGATGTGGTCCGCAATCGCCACGACCAGCGTGAGCTTGCTGCGTAGAGCCTCAGACATGTCCACGGAGTGCATGGCGTCGATGATCAGTTGCACGTACTCGCCGGGGATGCCGGCGATCATGGCGGCTAGGTGATCCGGGTCGCGGCCAGAGTCGGGAACGAAGACCTTCACTACCTTGGTCGGGTCAACCTCAGTGCCAGGCTTTGCCTGGAAGCCGATGCCGCGGCCGGTGACGATGACGTCCTCCGCGCCGCGCCGTGCGAGCACGACGTTGTTATTGAACACTCGCAACAGTTGCACAAGGCACCTTTCTGGTTGAGGTTAAAACGACTAAAGCCGGCCACGATGGTGGATACATCGAGCCAGCTTAGTCAGGGTGTGTTAAACGGGGGCTAAAGGTTCCCTAGCGGGTGCTTTAGCGGGTCGTGGTGATGACCGTATCGCCGGCGGAGGCGTGGTTGAGGCCAGCCGGGGTGACGGTGGACAGCGCCTTGGTGTTGGTTACGGCCAGGACGATGGTGGTGTCGTAGCCAGCTTCCTTGACCTTGTCGAAGTCAACGGTGGCCAGCAGCTCACCCTGCTTGACGGTGTCGCCCTTCTTGACGGCCGGAGCGAAACCTTCGCCCTTCATCTTCACGGTGTTGATGCCGATGTGGACGAGGACCTCCACGCCGTCTTCGGTCTTGATGCCGTAGGCGTGGCCGGACTTCATGGCGCTGACGATCGTGCCGCTTACCGGGGAGTAGACGTCGTTGCCCCCAGGGACGATGCCGACGCCATCGCCGAGCGTTCCAGCGGAGAAGACCGGGTCATCGATTTCTGCCATCGGGACGACCTTGCCGGCGGCCGGCGAGGCGATGTCGGTGGTGGTGCCAGCAGCAGGCTCAGCGGCCTGGGCCGGTGCGTCTGCCTTGGTGGCGGTTGCGGTGGCAGCGCCAGCGCCGGCGCCGGCAGTAGCGGTGCCTGCGGATGCGGGGGCGTCGGCAAGCGTGGCGTTGTTGGCGTTGTCGAGCTCGGCCTTCTCGGCGGCCTCGCGGGCGGCCTTGGCCTCAGCGCGCTCCTCCGGGGTGCGGTAGTCGGTGAAAAGGATGAGCAGGAATGCCACGAAGAATGCCACTGCGATGGAAATGGCGTACTTGGCCATCGGGGTGAAGACCGGGATGGTCAGCAGTGAGGTGAAGACGAAGGCATTCGTCGTAATACCGTTGGAGCCCAGGGTCAGCAGGGCGACGGTCAGGCCACCGGCGAAGCAGCCCACCAGCATGCGCGGGTAGATGCGCTTGTAGCGCAGGTGGATACCGTAAAGGGAAGGCTCGGAAATACCGCCCAGCAGGCCAGCCAGAAGTGCAGAGCCGGAGGTCTGGCGCATTACGGTGTCGCGGTCACGGATGGACAGGGCCAGCACACCGGCGGTAGCGCCGAAGCAGGCAAAGTTCCATGCGCCCATCGGGCCCTGGATGAAGTCGTAGCCCAAGGTCTGGATGTTGACCAGCATGAGGGCGTTGAGCGGCCAGTGCAGACCCAGCGGGACCAGGAACGGGTAGAGCATCGGGATGGCCAGAGCGAAGACGAACGGAGCGTTGTCATTGAGCCAGGACAGGCCAGCGCCAATGCCGTTACCGGCCCATACGCCGAAGGGTCCAATGATGAAGGCCGTTAGCGGGATGAGGAAAATCAGGGTCAGGAAGGGGACGAAGACCATGTGGACCGCGGATGGGATGAGCTTCTGGAAACCCTTGTAGAAGAGCGCTGCGACGGCGGCCATGATGAGCGGGACGAAGACATTTCCGCCGTAGTCCTGCAGCTGCATTGGCAGGCCGAAGATATCGATGGAGCACTGCTCAGCAGACAGCGTCTCGTTGGTCACGCATTGGACGGCTGGGTTGTCGGCGAGGCCGGTGAACTCCGGGGTGAACATCGCGAGCATGACCGCAGCGGGGACCCAGGGGTCGATGCGCAGCTTCTTGCCGGCGTTATAGGCCACCATGACGGGCAGGAAGAAGAAGACGGAACGCCACATGGCGTCGACGAAAAGCCAGGATGCGGGCTTATCCTCAGCGCGGAAGTCGACGATGCCTAGCGCATCCAGCACTGCGGCGAAGGCAATAACTAGGGAGGCGCCCAGCAGCACGCCCAGGATGGGGCGGAAGGAATCCGAGAGGTACTCGAAGAAGGTATCCATCCACGGCAGCTTGCCCTTGGCCTTGGAACGGGCAGCAGCCTTGACATCGTCGTTGGAGCGGCCGGTAGACGCGCCGGCGTTCTTCATCTGGGGGAGAGCGTTGATCTCGTCATAGACCGTGGCCACGTCGCCGCCGATGACGACCTGGTAGTTGCGGCCGCCTTGGGGCACAGCGCCCATGACCTTGGGGATAGATTCGAGTGCTTCCTTATCGGCTTTGGAGGCATCAGCCAGCTCGAAGCGCAGGCGCGTGGCACAGTGCGTGAAAGAGGTGATGTTCTCCGCTCCGCCGATGCCATCCAAGATGGCTTCGGCTGCCGAGCGAGTCTCTGTCGACATGAGAATCCTTTCGAGAGTAGGCAGGCACTGTGGCTAAAAACCACAAAAGACCTAGGCCTCAATGGTTCATAGCGAACCATCCCCACACGGCTAAGAGCGGGGAGCCTAGGTCTTGCCCGAAGTAACAATCCTGGTTAGGACCCTACTCCGAAGTGGTCACGAGGGGCAAGTTTCTGTGGGATACCGCACTCTATGGCGGTGTGGGGAGTTGTTGGCCTGCAACGTTGGGATATGAAGCCTCGCTTTGGCGGCGCGAAGGGGTGCGTTCCCGTACTGTGAAAGTGTCGTAGTGTCACTGTGTGCCCAGTTTGTGAGCCCGGGTACACGCTTTCTAAGCAGAGAAAGGTTTCTCATGACCGCCAAGTCCTCACGGAATTCCGCCTTTATTAGCGTCATCGGGCGCGGCTTCGACGGTTTGGACGTTGCTGCTGTGGCTCAGGAACTGGGGGCCACCTTCGCCCAGGTCGATGACCTGGGTACCACGCTCAGCGAGGTCCTGGAAAATGCCCCCGCGGGCAACCTGGTCCTTCAGGGCACAGGCGTTATGGATTTTGATGCCAAGGCCGCGGCCGCCCTGGGCCTGCCCTTTGTCCTGATTTCTAACGCGCCCGCCCGCGCGGAGGAGTTGGCGCTGGGCCACGCGCGCTCTGTGGGCGCTACGGTGGTCGGCGCGTTGACCGATGTTTCCTCGGTTCCCGGTGCGATTTCTTCCCTGGAGGAGATCGAGCCCTATATGTCCGCTGAGCTCTTCCAGAAGCAGCTGCTGGACCAGGCCCGCGAGGTCGGAGCGCACATTGTTTTGCCGGAGGGCGAGGATGACCGCATCCTTCAGGCTGCGGGTGAGCTCATCAAGGGCAAGGTGGCGAAGCTGACGATTCTGGGTGACGGGAACGTCGAGAAGCGCGCCCAGGAGCTCGGGATCGACCTGTCTGGTGTGGAAATCATCAACCACCTGGAATCCCCACTGGTGGAGGAGTTCGCCGCGGACTTCGCTGAGCTGCGCAAGAAGAAGGGCGTGACGCTGGAGCAGGCGCGCGAGATCATGCAGGACGTGTCCTACTTCGCCACGATGATGGTGCACAAGGGCTTGGCTGATGGCATGGTCTCCGGCGCGGCGCACACCACGGCGCACACCATTAAGCCTTCCTTCCAGATCATTAAGACCAAGCCGGAGGCTTCCGTGGTTTCCTCCATCTTCCTCATGGTGATGCCGGGCCGCTTGTGGGCCTTCGGCGACTGCGCGGTGAACCCGAACCCGACACCGGAGCAGCTCGGCGAGATCGCTATTGTCTCCGCGCAGACCGCCAAGCAGTTTGGCCTGGACCCGCGCGTGGCGTTGCTGTCCTATTCCACGGGTACTTCGGGCGCTGGCCCGGACGTGGAGAAGGTGGCGCAGGCCGTTGAGGTAGCTCGCGGTATCGATTCTTCCGTGGCGGTGGATGGTCCGCTGCAGTTCGACGCTGCCTGTGACCCAGGCGTGGCCGCCAAGAAGGCGCCTGACTCTGATGTTGCGGGTAAGGCTACGGTCTTTGTCTTCCCGGACTTGGAGGCCGGCAACATTGGCTACAAGACGGCGCAGCGCACCGGTGGTGCATTGGCGGTGGGCCCGATTCTGCAGGGCCTGAACAAGCCGGTCAATGATCTCTCGCGTGGCGCGACCGTTCCGGACATCATCAACACGGTGGCTATCACCGCGATCCAGGCAGGGGTGAAATAGATGGCGTATGTACTCGTTCTCAACTCGGGTTCCTCCTCGGTTAAGTTCCAGCTGGTGGACCCGGAAAGCTCGGCCACCGATACCCCGCTGGTTTCCGGTTTGGTGGAGCAGGTCGGTGAGCCGCAGGGTGCTGTGACCGTCAAGACGGGCGGTGAGGAATACAAGGAAGAGCTGGAGATTCCTACCCACTCCTTCGGCCTTGACCGCGCCTTCGGCATCATGCACGAGCACGGCGTGGGCCCGACGGATGTGGAGGTCATCGCCGTGGGCCACCGCGTGGTGCACGGTGGACGCCTGTTCAGCGAGCCGCAGCTCATCGTGGACCAGATCGAGTCCATGATCGAGGACCTCATCCCGCTCGCGCCGCTGCACAACCCGGCGAACCTGGACGGCATCCGCGTGGCGCGCAAGCTCCTGCCGGAGATCCCGCACGTGGCGGTCTTCGATACGGCCTTCTTCAACCACATGCCGCCGGCGGCCGCACTGTACGCCATCAACAACGATGTGGCCTCGCAGTATGACATCCGCCGTTACGGTTTCCACGGAACCTCCCACGAGTTTGTCTCGCAGCAGGTGCCGAAGCTGCTGGACATGGACCCGGGGCACGTTCATCAGATCACGCTGCACTTGGGCAACGGTGCTTCGGCGGCGGCGATTCGCAACGGCCGCCCGATTGATACCTCGATGGGCCTGACCCCGCTGGCTGGTCTGGCTATGGGCACGCGCTCGGGCGATATTGACCCTGGTATCATCTTCCACCTCTCGCGTGAGGCAGGTATGTCCATCGATGAGATTGATGACTTGCTGAACAAGCGCTCCGGTGTGAAGGGCATTGCGGGTGTCAACGACTTCCGCGTGCTGCGCGAGCGCATCAACAACGAGGACCAGGACGCCTGGCTGGCCTACAACATCTACATTCACCAGCTGCGCCGCTTCATTGGTGCCTACATGATTGCGCTGGGCCGCGTGGATGCGATCACGTTTACCGCCGGCGTGGGTGAGAACGATACTGAGGTCCGCCAGGATTCGCTGTACAACCTGGACATGTACGGCATTGACTTCGATAAGGAAGCCAACCTCGTGCGCTCGAAGGAGCCGCGCATGATTTCGACCGCGGATTCCCAGGTCAAGGTCTTCGTGGTGCCGACCAACGAGGAGCTGGCCATCGCGCAGAAGTCCGCGGAGGTGGCCGCCATGGCTCGGGAGGCGGGGCTGTACTAAGCCGGGCGTCGGCTATGCCGCCGGCCGGTAGCGCTGGCGGCTAGAACATCGTGACTGGGCGGACCTTGTTGGCCAAGTCCACCAGCGCGTAGCGGTGGCGGGCGAAGGGGGCCTGGCGGGCCAGTGCCCGAAGGGTGTCCGCCAGGCCGTAGCGCAGGCCGCGCTGGGTGAAGGGGAACTCGAAGAGATCGTTGGGGGAGGCCGCCGCGTCGAGGTCTGATTCGCGCAGGAAGGTCAGCCCGGCGGAGATGACCGCGATCTTGATCTGCAAGAAGCGCGGCTCGTTCTGCGGAATCTCCTCCAGGCGGCGGGCAGCACGCCGGATGCGGGACTCGGAGAGATCGTGGACGATGAGCTGCAGAACCGTGGTCAAGCGGGCCATGCGGTGGTGGCGCGAGGCGTTGGGGACCTTATCCAAGGTGGCTACGGCGAGCTCAACTTGGTGCTCGGCGCGCAGCTGGCGGGCCAAGCCGAAGGCGGAGGAGACAGTCGTCGGATTCGTCGCCCACACGATGCCGTAGAGGCGCAGCGAATTGAAACGCAAGTGGGCGGGGTCATCGGTGACATGGTCCCAGATGCCGGGCTGATCCTCAAAAGCGTCATTGGGCAGATCCGCGAGCGAGGTGGTGAGGTTGGCGCAGGCGCGGGCAACGGAGGCGTCGATCAGCGCGGCCTCCGAAAAACCTAGCTGCTGCAGGATGAGCTCATTGACCGCGCCGATGGCCAGCTTGGGGGCGGCCTCACCAGGCAGCACGTCGAGGACGTGGGCGAAGTGGGCTTGGGCCTCGCGGTACTTATCCAAAAGCAGCTCGGTCACGCCCGAGTACCAGTGGAAACGCCAGTCCCTCCCCAGGCGGTCTTCGATTGAATTCAGCCACTCGCGGGCCTGGCCGATGTAGCCCAAGTCAATCATGGCGCGCACTACGCCGAGTGGAATCTCCGCGGATTCCTCATACTCCGGGGCCTGCATGGCCTGGCGCAGGGTTTCCAGCGCTTCTTGTGGCTCGGTATAGGAGGAACCTTGCAGCAGTGGGGCGCCGATGTCGGAGCGGACGATCAGCGGGATGGGCAGCGCGGAAACTACCTCGGGGGCGGTGATGCGGACGGTGCGGTCGATGCCGTCGATGAGCTGGTCCGTGCGGAAGACCAGGTGCTTCGTGCCGAAGGTCGTACGCTGCGGGGAGAAGACTGAGTGCTGGGCCGGGTGCTGGATGCCATCGCGGAGCGCGATGACTTCCCGCAGCACGCCGAAGAGCTGATCGCGCAGCTCGGAAACGGAGGCGAAGCGCTGCTGTGGGTCCGGATCCGTGGCGCGCAGCAGCAGGCGGTAGAAGGAGAGGTAGCGGCGCAGCAGCGGCTCCTCCGTGGGGGAGGGCAGGCCGGGCTTGTAGACGCCATCCTCCACCGGTAGCTTCAGCGTCAGGCATGCCAGGGTGCGGCCGATGGTGTAAATATCGCTGGCCACCGAAGGGCCCTGCGTGGCAATTTCCGGGGCCTGAAAACCCTGCGTGCCGTAGATGTGGCCGAAGGCGCCGATGCCGGAGACCGCGCCCAGATCGATGAGCTTGACCTGGTCCTCGGTGACGATGATGTTGGAGGGCTTCAAGTCGTTGTAGACCACGCCGCGGGCGTGCAAGTAGTCCAGGGCGGGCAGGATTTCGAGGATATAGGCAATCGCCGTGTCGACCGGGAAGCGGTCCGTGGCCTGGTCGTTGCGGCGCTGCTTCAGTGAGGGGCCGCCGACGTACTCCATGACGATGAAGCCACCGGGCACGCGGGGGTCATCGATGAAGTTGAAAATCTTCACGATATTCGGGTGCGTGATGTCCGCGAGGAACTCGCGCTCCGCCTCCGCAGTCGCCGTCTCCTCGGCGGAGTTGGTGGATTGCATGCCTTTGAGCACCACGATGCGCCCGGAGACGAAGTGGTCGTTAGCCAGGTAAATCCAGCCCAGCCCGCCATGCGCGAGCACGCCCAAGATCTCGTACTGGCCGGCCACCATGTCACCCGGCTTGAGCTGCGGTGGGGCGGCGCGGGGCGCATCCTTGGGATCGATGAGCGCGTCGCGCGGGTTTCCTGGGACAACGAAGGGCAAGGTGGCCATGCCATCGGCCACTTCCCGATCGGTGCGCTTGGTGCTGCGGCGCTGGCGGAAGGTATCGAGCGCGCGGCGCCGCGAGGCCTGTGATGGATCCTCGGACTTGCGGCGATCACGCAGCTGTCCCAGCTCCTCGATGAGCGCGGCGATATTGTCCGAGTCGACGTATTCGCCATCGTCGGGTTGGCCCGTCGCCGTGCCGCTCGTGCCCATGCGGTTCGCGGGGGAGAGGCGGTTGCCGGTGGTGGCATCGTAGTCATCGTCATCGTCATCCGCGAAGGGATCAAAAGGCACGGCGGCGGTGCGGTCGGAGGCCTCGGCGTCGGCGGCACCGGCAGTTACTGTTCCCGCGCTGTGCGAATCTGTAGGGGAAACGCTGAGGTGGTGGTCCTCCGAATAGTCGTCATCGTCATCCGCGAAGGGATCAAAGCGCACGGCTTGGGTGGCGTCGTTGGTGGCGTCGTTAGAGACGTCGTTGGTGGCGTCGTTGGAGGCGGGGCGGTCAGCGGTAGTGGCGGCGTCGTTAGTGTCCTCGTGCTCTTCGGGCGTGAGGTGATCGAGCTCATCCTCGGTGAAGCGGTGCGACATTATTGTCCCTCCTTCTTCTCGCCGGGCTGGTCCTTGGCTGCCGAACTCGGCTGTGATTCCTCGGCAGGCGGAGTCTCGTTGAGGTACTTCGGTTCCGGGAGCACCGGCTGCTCCATGTAATTCCCCAGCCAGGTATTAAAGAGCTCCTGCCAGGTGCCGTCGCGGCGGATGCGCTCCAGCGTGGAGTTGATCTGCCGGATCAGCGGGCGCGAGTCATAGGAGGCATCGGGTTTGCGCACGGCCACGCCATAGCTCTGGCTTTCCAAGGGTTCGCCGACGATCTCGGTGTATCTATCCTGCGCCAGCATGCCGGACAGCAGCGCATCATCCACGACGATGCCATCCGTCTGGCCCAGTTGCAGAGCCATGAGGCAATCGCCCCAGGCACGGGTCTCCAGAATGTCGGAGGAGGGCGAGTGCTTGCGTATCGCGTCCACCATGGTGGATCCTTTCGCCGCGCACAACGTTAGCCCGGCGGCCTCCGCGATGGAGTGGATGCCTGAGTTCTTCAGCACCAGCAACCGCGCATCCGTCTGCATATACGGAATGGAGAAGGCGACTTCGCGCTGGCGCTCGGGGCTAATCGTCATGGTGCGGATGACCATGTCCACCGTGCGATCATTCAGTGCACGCGCGCGGTCGGAGGCCTCCACGAAGCGGAAGTCCACCTTGTTGGGATCCCCGAAGATATCGCGGGCGATTTCGCGGGCGATATCGACCTCGAATCCGCGGACCTCGCCGCTGGCGGTATCGCGGTAGCTGAGCAGGTTATTAGAGCGGTCCACACCCACGATGAGCCGGCCGCGCGCCAGGATGTTGGGCACGCGCTCCTCCGGCTTCTTATCGTCCGGGCGGTAGGAGCCGTAAACGTCCGCGGTGCTTTGCTTGGACACCTCTCCCGTGCCGGCGGGTTCGATGATGGCGTCCTCCGGCAGCGGCGGCCCCGGGGTGGAGTTGAGATCCGCGCTGGAGGGCAGGATCGGATCCGGCGTGCTGGGCGGCTCTGGCTCGCAGGCGCTGAGTGCCACGGCGGCGCTGAGCAGCAGCACGGCCGCAGTGGCGTGCTGGCGGTGGTCGGTTCGGCGGCGCATCACAGGTACTCCTGCAGGCGGGGGCGAATACCCAGCCACACGGCGATAATCGCGCCGAACGTGGCTAGGAGGACGCCGGTGGACACCATGGTCATGGCGTTGAGTCCCTGAACCAGGTAGGTGCGCATGGCGTCGCGGGCTTGGTCGATGAGCGCGGCCAGGGAGTTATCCACGGCATTGAAGGCGCTAGCGGCGGTCGGGTCACCATCCGGATCGATGGCGGTGGCTTGGTAGAGCGCGGCATCGTAGTGGCCCATGGAGAGATCCTCCATGAAAGCATCGTGCGTGGTTTCCCAATCCTCCAAGGCCTCCTTGGCACGAGGAATCAAGGAAGGATCGGAGGAGGGGAAGTCATCGTCGTCAAGCGCCTGCTCATAGTCCCGCAGGGCCCGGTCCACCGAGTACACCGTGGAGTTAAAGTGCACGGACATGTCCTGTTGGGAGGAGCGCAGGACCAGCGCCAGGGTCTCCGAGGTGCGCATCTGCTGGGCCTCAATGCGCGAGGCAGTCAGCGAGTCCCAGGGGCGCGACACCGTCTCGAAGCCTTGGTGGCCGGAGGCCCACGTGGCGAAGTTGGAGCCAGCGGCCCACACCAGCGCCAGGAACAACAGCCCCGTGGCCACCACGAAACCGCGGTTGAAGCGGCGGCGAGTCAGCCGCCACAGCCACCACTGCGCCAAGCCGAGGAAAAAGATCGCCGCGATCAGGCCCGAAAGCGGCACCCACTGCGGGCGGGTTAGGCGCTGTTGTTGCTGGGTCACCTTCGCCGAGGTCAGGGTGAACAGCTCCGCGGCGGCGGGGAGAATCTGGGTGCGCATGAGCGCCGAGGCATTGGACATGTAGGAGTTCGCCACGGCGTGGCCCGCACGGTGATTGACGCGGGCCTTTTCCACCAGGGCGGTGTAGACCGGCAGCTTGCGCTGGATAAACGTGACGAGCTCGCGCACGCGTTCATCTTCGGCGGAGGTGCCGACGATGGCCTGCGTGGCGGCGACGGAGGCGGCGTCGATGGCCTCGTTATAGCGGTCGCGGTTATCCTCCGGCTCCACGCCTGCCTGGACGAAGCCGGTGGTGGCGACGGTATCGGCCAAAGACAGGTTGGTGTAGAGGTGGTGCGCCGCGTTGGACATCGGCTCGGTGGAGGCCAGCAGTGTGTCCAGATCATCGTGGCGCGCGGCCGAGGAAGAGGACATGGAAAAGCCGGCTGCTGCGAGCGCTACGGTGAGAATTAAGGTAACCGTAAACAACTTGCCGGGAGTGGTGATGGCGAAGCTATAGAGGCGCCGGATGACGCGCGCGGGGCCGGCGAAGGAGCTCATCGCCAGCTGCGTGGGGCGGCTAAAAACCGGCGCGGAGGGCTCGGTGACGTCATCGAGCCAATGATCGCCCCATGATTCGGGGGAGTGCTCGCGCAGTTCGGTGGCCGGGCCGGTCATTCCCTTAGGATAGCGCTCTCGTGCGCCTCGCGCGATGATTTCGGGGGCGTTGGCGCGGGGAGTTTGTCGCGTATCGTGTAAGGCATGTGTGCACGCGTTAACCCAGAACTTTCCGGTGATGGCTGGTCGAAGGGCCCGGGCGGGGTGCCGGTGTGGGGCAAGTTTGGAGCAGCTGGTCTCTTCCTCGTGGCGGGGGATGAGGTACTGCTCCAGCATCGCGCGACGTGGACGAATAACGGCGGGACCTGGGGAATCCCGGGCGGGGCGCGGGATAAGCCGGAGTCGCCGGAGCAGGCCGCGCTGCGGGAGACGGAGGAGGAAACTGGAATCTCGCCGGCAGACGTCGAGGTGCTGGATGCCGTCGTCACTGCCGGGCCTTTTTCGGAAGGCTGGACCTATACCACGGTGTTGGCCCGGACGGTTTCGGGGCAGCGCTTGGCCACGACTGCCAACGAGGAATCCGCCGAGCTGCGCTGGGTGCCGTTTGGCCAGGTAGAAGAGCTGGAATTGTTGAAGCCCTTCCGGGAGGCGCTACCGGGGCTGCTGGGACGCTGGGAGGAACTCACCAGCTGATATAGAAGCTGATACAGGCGGCGGGCAGGAACCTGTGGCACTCTGTAGAGCATGATTGAAGTAGCCGGACTGACCAAACAGTACAAGTCTGTCCGCGCCGTCGATGACCTCACCTTTCAAGTAGAGCCGGGCCAAGTGACCGGCTTTCTGGGGCCCAACGGCGCTGGAAAATCAACGACGATGCGCATGATCCTGGGCTTGGACAAGCCCACCGCTGGCACCGCTTTGGTGCACGGCAAGCCCTACCGCGAGCTGAAGAACCCACTGCGGGAGGTGGGCGCGCTTCTCGACGCCAAAGCGGTCCACGCCAACCGTACCGCCGCCAACCACCTGTTGTGGATGGCGCAGGCCAACGGTATTCCTACCTCCCGCGTCGATGAGGTTCTGGGCCTAGTGGGGCTGGCTGATGTTGCTGGCAAGAAGGCCGGCGGCTTCTCCCTCGGTATGGGCCAGCGCCTCGGCCTGGCTGCCGCACTGCTGGGGGATCCGGGCGTGCTGATCCTGGACGAGCCGGTCAATGGCCTCGATCCGGAAGGTATTCGCTGGGTGCGCTCGCTCGTGCGGGCGCTGGCGGCAGAAGGCCGCACAGTGCTCATCTCCTCCCACCTGCTGGCGGAGATGGCGCAGACGGCGGACCACCTGGTGGTCATTGGCCGCGGCAGGCTCTTGGCCAATCAGCGCACCTATGACTTTGTGAAGGAAAACTCCAGCGCTTCGGTTGTGGTGCGTTCGGAGCACCTGCGCGAGTTCGGCTCGGCGCTCAAGGAGGCTGGAGTGACCTTCCGCGAGTCGGTCGATGAAGAGCAGCGCCCGACGCTGGTGATCCCTCACCAGACCACAGACTACGTGGGCAAGCTGGCCTATTCCACGGGAGTGCCGCTGACGGAATTGACCCTCCACCGCGCCTCACTGGAGGAGGCTTATGTGGCCATGACGGATCGCGCGGTGCAGTACCAAGCGGAGGCACCGCAGAAAGGGGCCCAGCTCTAATGTTTTTCAACACTGTTCACGCGGAGTGGACGAAGCTGCGCACGACTAAGTCCTTCTGGTGGACCACGGCGCTCATCTTCCTCATCGTGACCGGCTGGACGCTGCTGAACTCGCTCAACGCGGGGGAGGCGGTGCTGGGCATTAGCCCGCTGCAGCCGATGAGCCTGGCCTCCGTCCTCCTGCTCATGGGCGTGCCGATCATGATGATCCAGGGCGCGATGATGGTGACCACGGAGTACCGCTACAAGACGCAATCCCTCACCTTCTTGGCCAACCCGAATCGCTGGAGCGTGGCCTGCGCCAAACTGGTGGTGTACGGCGTGATTGCGGCTGTCATCGCCTTCTTGGGATTGGTGTACATCTTCGTGTTGGCGGATCTCACGGCAAACGAATCCGCGGCGGAGGCCTTCCAGCCTTTCTCCAGCGACGACGGCAAGCACATGCTGTGGGCCTTCCCCATCGCGGCCTTTGGCGCGGTGCTCTTCGTGCAGGGTCTGGGTCTGCTGCTGCGGCAAACCGCAGGCACGGTGGCGATTTCCCTCATCTTGTACATGGGTCTGGAAAACTTGGTGCGCCTGCTCCCGGTGGTGGGAGACAAGGTCATCCACTTCATGCCGTTTACTGCTTTCCAGAACTGGGCGTTGGACTACGTGGATGAGAACGCCCCGTGGAGCTCGATTGGCTTTGAGGCCCTCGTCTTCTTCGGCTGGGCTGGTGTGCTGTGGATCCTGGGCGTTATCGTGCTGGAGCAGCGCGACGCGTGATCCCTTTTCCGCTTCTGGCGACGTTGGCGCTGTTGTCCGCAACAGCGCCTTTCGCTACTGATATGTACTTGCCGGTGATGCCGGAGATCGTCTCCGATCTGGGCACCACCCGGGCCATGGTGCAGCTGACCATCTCGGGCTTCTTCGTCGGCATGGGCGTGGGCCAGCTCATCATGGGCCCGTTGTCCGATGTCATCGGGCGCAAGCGCCTCCTTATCGCCGGCGCCTTTCTCGCTCTGCTGGCTTCCGTATTGGCGGCGATGGCCCCGACCGCCTCGGTGCTCGTCGTGGCCCGCGTGCTGCAGGGCCTCGGCGGCGGTGCGTGCGTGGTGCTCTCCCGCGCGGTGGTCCCGGACCTCGTGCATGGTGCCGCGGCGGCGAAAGCCTATTCGCTGCTCATGGCGCTCCAAGGTATCGCTCCGGCGGTAGCCCCAGTACTGGGCGGCATCCTGGCGGAGCCGCTGGGCTGGCGCGGCATCTTCTGGGTGCTGGCGGGGCTGCATGCGGTGCAGTTGGTGCTGGCCATCGCTATCGTCCCGGAAACCGCGGGCGGCCGCTCCCGCGACGGGTTGCTGCGCACGGTGGCGGGCAATTACTGGGCGGTGCTGACTAACGCCCGGGTCTGGGGTTACCTGGTGACCATGGCCTTCGGCTTCTGTTCGATGTTTTGCTACATCTCCGCCTCGGCGTTTGTGGTGCAGGACCAGTGGGGATTCTCGCCGTTGGGCTATTCGATGGTCTTCGGCATCAACTCCGTGGGCCTCTTCGCGGCCACGTTGATTAACTCGCGCGCGATGGATTCGGTCTCCCCGGCGGTCATGCTGCGCACCGGCGTGACTGGCGTCTTCGCATGCGGGGTGCTCTTGTTGCTATCGGTGGTGCTCGGCGCCCCGGTGTGGGTCTGCCTCATTGTGCTTTTCGCTTGTGTGGCACCGACCGGCTTCATCATGGGCAATGCCACGGCATTGGCCACGGGTTTGATGCGCCCGCGCGCAGGAAGCGTGTCCGCCATCATGGGCTTTGGCCAGTCCATGCTGGCCAGCGTTATCAGCCCGCTCATGGGCTGGGGCTCGAACGCCGCGCTGACCATGGCCATCGGCATGGTGTGCTGCAGCTTCATCTCGCTGTGCGGCCTCGTGGTGTCCACGCGTCTGGCTCGTGGAGCTGCGTGAAGTTCAACAGATGTGCACAACGCAGAGAGCGTTCATGCGTATTATTGGCCGCATGGCTACCCCACGTCTCGCTGAGCTTCGCCTGAGCAAGTTCAAGTCCTTCCAAGATGCTGTATTGACTCTGCATCCAGTCACTTTTCTGACTGGCCTAAACAGTTCTGGAAAGTCGAATGCTTTGGATGGGCTGGAGGTTTTGTCCCGCTTAGCATCGGGGGCAGAACTAGGAGACGCACTTGATGGGCGCATGACCCAAACCGGCCCGATCCGAGGTGGCTCTCGTGGTTGCGCCCCGCATGGCACCGAGAGCTTTGAACTGGGCTGTACCGTTGAATCTGGGACAGATACGTACCGCTATGACGTCGAGGTTCAGGTATATCCGGAGTTGCGTGTTGTCAAAGAAAGCCTCGTGGGTACCGGATATTCCGTAAAGAGCGGCACCCGCACTAGCGATGCAGAGTTGTTTAAGACCCAGCCGGCAGCAGACAACCGAGCTGGGATCTACACGTTAATTTTTAGCGGAAAGCGTGGGGCAAACCCCACCACACTCTTGCGTGACTCTCGCCTTATCTTGGGACAGATTAAAGCGGTGCTTGCGGGAAAGAACCGTGCAGAGAATTCAGTGTTGAAAGGGGCGTCGATTGTGTCCATGGCGCTTCGATCAGTGTTTCACCTCGATCCAGTCCCCAGCCTTATGCGGGATTACGTTCCAAGGAAGAGCACGCAGCTGAAGCGTAGCGGTGAGAACCTCTCGGCGGTGCTGTGGCAGTTGCACAAGGATTCCCCCAAGACTTTCCAAGAGCTAGGGCAGCTGGCCGCTCACGTGACTGGAGTGGATTCCACACTGGACTTTATTGACTCCCCGTTGGACGAAGTCATGCTGACCCTCGTGGAACACTTCGAAGATGGAAAGCAAGAAAGAACGCCTGCTCGTGAAATGAGCGATGGCCTCCTCCGATTCCTCGCAATTGCAACGGCGCTTAAAACTGCGCCCAAGGACTTGGATATCGAACAGCCACTTGAACTTGGTGATGACGTAGAGAACCCAGTAGCTCAAATTGTCGTCGAAGAAATGGAAAACGGGCTCCACCCTTCGCAGGCGCAAAGAGTTATGCAGATGCTTAGCGAATCCGCACGCAAACATGACTCGCAGGTTCTTGTCACGACCCACAGTCCTGCCATCTTGGACCAGATTTCTGGGGAGAAAAACGGTCAGGTAGCAGTGTGCTACCGGGATAGCAGAACCGGGCAAAGCGAGCTCTCGCCTTTGGTGGAGTTACCGGATTTCGTGGAATCCATTTCCAAGCACAGCTTGGGTGCTGCGGTCACCGCTGGTGAATTAGTCGATGACACCGAAACGCAGATTAGTTTCGAGAACATGAATCGGCTTTTTGGGATCGGCTGATGCGCGTTTACTTCATCGATACCTCTGTGCTGGATAACCTGCTTGCGATTCCTCACAAATGCCAAGCTAAAGAACAAGCCAAAATCGATTTTGCGGAACGCCAAAGTGAGAACGCGAAGTTCATCCTGCCGATTACCGCGGTGATTGAAACCGGAAATCACATTGCGCAGCTTCCGCAGGGCGACGTGAGGCGCAATATTGCGGAAAAATTTTCCCAGATGCTAGAGCTGACCGCCCATCAACAAGCCCCATGGATCCTGCATGACTTTCAGTGGAACAAGGAGTTCATCACCGAGCTCGTCTCAAGGCACCGTGCGGGTCTATCAATGGTGGATATGATGACTCAGCAGGTTGGTGGCGGCGACCTTTGTATTCTGACTGAGCGCGAGCTGTATAAGCGCGCCACCGGAATTACCGCAGAAGTGTGGACGTACGATGCGGCGCTGGGTGCATATTCTGGATAGGTCATGCCCAATCAAGGGCGAGGCACATCGAGCTCGCGGGCGTGCTCCTACTGCAGCGCTGAAGTCAGGCGCATGACGTTGTCCACGTAGCGGCGCAGCACGCCGCGCTCGTTCCACTCTTCGAGGGTGAGCTCGTGGCAGACCTTCTTGTAGTTGGTGGCCAGCTGGGTGAAATCCTCGATGAGGTCGCCCTTGGCCACCAGCATGGTCGATTCATAGTTGAGGCCGAAGGAACGCATATCCATGTTGGAAGACCCGAACATACACAGCGGTTCGCGCTCCGGCAGGCCCGGGTCCGCCAGGATGAACTTGGAGTGCAGCACGAAGGGCTCGGGGAATTGGAAGATCCGCACTCCCGCCTCCAAGAGTGCCTGGTAGTAGGAGGACTGCGCGTGGTGCACCATGAACTGGTCCGCCTTCGCGGATACCAGGAGCTCCACCTCGACGTCGCGGTAGCAGGCGGTGGTCACCGCCTCCAAGAGGGACTCATCCGGGATGAAGTAGGGCGAGCAGAGGATGAGCTTTTCCTTTGCGTGGTGCACCACGGAGTTGAACATGCGCAGGTTGGGTTCCGTGGTGTAGCCGGGGCCTGAAGGAACGAGCTGCAAGTGGTTGGAATCGGCCGTCATGGCGTCGTCATAGGGCTGCATGTCCAAGGACAGCTGCTCCTCTGATTCCAGATACCAATCCACCGCGAACACCGCGGCGAGCGAGGTGACGACCGGTCCGGTCATCTCGACCATGTAGTCGATCCATGCGCGGTCCTTGGTCTTGTACTCGCGCTTGATCATGTTCATCGAGCCCAAGAAGCCCGTGTGGCCATCGATGACCACGATCTTGCGGTGATTGCGCAGGTCCGGGCGGCGGAAACGTCCCTTATGCAGCTGCAGCGGAAGCATGAGCCGCCAGTCGACGTCAATGTCAGTGAGGCGCTTGCCCAGCGTGAAGTAGCCCTTGTATTTCAGGCTGCCGATCTGGTCCAGCAGCAATTTTACCTCTACGCCGCGCTCGCGGGCGCGCGCCAGGGACTGGAAGAAAACATCGGTCACCTCATCCCAGGACTGGATGTAGATCTCAATGAGCACGTATTTCTCAGCCCGGTCCACGGCCCGCGCCATGGCCAAGATGGCCTCCTCATAGGAGGCGTGGAGGCCCTTGTTGTGCCCGATGAGGGCCGGGTGCCCGGTGAGGTTGCGGTTGAGCTGGATGAGGGATTCCACCTCCGGGGAAAGCCGGCCGGAGGGATGGTTGGGGGTGGAGGCGGTGACGTCGTTTAGCAGCGCATTGGCTTCTTGCTGGATGCGGTGGCGGCGGCGGTTGATGTAGGGCGAACCCATGAGCAAGAACAGCGGCAGCCCCACGATGGGAAGTACAAGAATGGCCAGCAGCCAGGCGGTAGAGCTGGAGGGGCGGCGGCCCTCGGGGACCACGCCGATGGCGATGATCTTGATGCCGTAGTCAATAACCAGCAGCACGAGCTGCCAGACGGAGAGATCGACGTTCACGTTCATGGCAGGCTAGCGCACCGACGCGAAATCGGGGACATCGAAATCTGCGATCAGCGGCACGTGGTCGGAAGTCTTGTCACCGGCGCGCTCCACCATGTCCACCTGGGCGCCCTGGACGAGGCGCGCTAGTGGCTCGCTGGCTAGCTGGAAGTCGATGCGCATGCCCTCGTTCTTCTGGAAGCGCAGGGACTTGTAATCAAAGTAAGTCCAGCGCTCCTCTTCGGTGAAACGGCGCGTGACCTCCTGCAGCCCGGCCTCCTGAAGCATCTGGAAAGCCGCGCGCTCGGGCTCGGTGACGTGCGTCTTGCCGCGGAAAAGAGAGATGTCCCAGACATCCTCATCCCGCGGAGCGATGTTGAAATCGCCCGTGAGCAGTAGTTTCGATTGCGCGCGGGTTTCCACATAGCGCGCCAAGGAGTAGAGAAAGTCCAGCTTGTAATCGAAGTGCCGGTCCGTAATCTCGCGCCCGTTGGGAACATAGAGGGACCAGATCTCAATCCCGCGGATGCGGGCTGAGACCGCCCGGGCCTCGCGCTTTTGCTCCTTGGCGGGGTCCTTGTGGAAACCCGGCTGAGCAGGGAAGAAGGTCTGGACCTCCTCCGGTTCTTCCTTGGATAGGATGGCCACGCCATTCCACTGGTTCAGGCCGTGGCAGGTGACGTGGTAGCCGGCCTCCTCGAAAGGCTCGCGGGGGAACTTCGCATCCGCCACCTTGGTTTCTTGCAGGCAGAGCACGTCGATGTCGTGTTTGGCCAGCAAGTCCACCGCGCGCTGGGCGCGGGTGCGGACGGAGTTGATGTTCCAGGTAGCGATGCGCATGTGGTTTAGGGTACTTGAGGCAGGCGGCGGGCGTAACGGTGGCGGTGCTGCTCTAGGAAGCCGAGCATCTCATAGAGCCGAATCCCGGCCGTGTTACCCGCCACGACCTGCAGGTAGGCTTTCTCAGCACCCTGGGCTTTGCCCCAGGCCAGCATGTGCGCGCCCAGCGCGGTGCCCAGTCCCTTACGGCGCCAACCTTCGGCGACCTCCACGGCGGAGTAGCCCAGCCACACGGTGCCGTCACCGGATTCCGTCAGCGTGCCCCGCGTAATCGCGATGGTCTCACCCGTCGGGGCGAGCAGGCGCCCAAAGCCCATCGTCCCGTCGATGCGGCTGCGCAGGTACTCCAGGGCCAACGGCGGCAGGGCCTGACCACGGAAGTGGTAGAGGTCGAGCCACTCGGAATCGGGCTGCTCGTCGATGCGGAAGCTGACGTCCCCCGGGGCAGGGAGCTCCGCCAAATCGCGCACCATCACGAGGATCTCCGGTTCGAGCTCCCACGCTTCGGGTTCTGCTGCCAGCAGCTTCTCCGCGGAGGCACCGATGCGCTCCGGAATGGCCAGGCACACGGGCAGCTCGTGGCGGGCATAAAACGCTTCGATCTCCTCCATCGGCACCGGGAGGAAACCCGCAGAAGGGCCGAGCGGGATCGCCGAGTTGGAGCGGCCGGTCACGCCGTCGCCGGCGCGCATGAGCCACTGGCCATCCGAGGTCCACGTGTGCTCCTTGCCGGGGAAGGCCGCCGCGGTGGCCACCTCGACGGCCCGGATATCGGAGTTGCGAACCGTGCGCGGCGAGAGGCGCTTAATAATCTTGAGCTGCTCCGGCGGAATCTCCACCGCGTCGAGCGAAGACGGGTAGCCGCCGACCTCTTGCGGCCGGATGAGCAGTGGATCCAGGCTGAGCACGTGGCCGATGACATCGCTGTACACGCCGTCGAAATCGCGCCGGGCCACGACGCGCTCGCCCACGGAGACGTCATCGGATCGGAAGATGCGGGACATTAGTCGTCGTGCCCGAAGGGGTCCTCGTCCTCGCCCGGCAGCCAGGTAAGCCCGGCCTCGGTCCACCCGTTGCGCTTGATGACCTTCTTGGCCTGGCGCTTGTAGCGGCCGGTGAGCACGTCGGTGTAGACGAAGCCGTCGAGGTGGCCGGTTTCGTGCTGCAGCATGCGCGCGAAGAAGCCGTAGCCCTCGATGGAGATGTCCTCGCCCTTCTCGTTCTTGCCGGTCACGCGGGCCCAGTCGGCGCGGCCGGTGGGGAAACCCTCGCCGGGGACGGAGAGGCAGCCCTCGTCCTCGGAGCCGTCGTCAGCCGGCATGGTCTCCGGGATCTCGGAGGTTTCCAGCACCGGGTTGATAACGCAGCCGCGGCGCATGCCGCCGTCGGGAAGCTCGGTGCCATTGGGACCGTCGGTGTCGGGGCAATGGTAGACAAAGAGGCGCTTGTTCACGCCGATCTGGTTAGCGGCCAGCCCAACTCCGTGCGCGGCGTCCATGGTTTCGTGCATGTCCGCGATGAGCTCCTGCAGCTCAGGAGAGTCGATGGCTTCGGTGACCGGCTCGGTGGGATTGTGGAGGACCGGGTCGCCGTGGATAACGATGGGACGAATAGTCATGGCATACAGTCTAAGCATGCACTCCCTGTCAGACCTAGACGCCGCGATTTTGGAGTTCGAGTCCCACGCCCCGCGCGATATCGGCGCCAAGGAGGAGGCCATCCGCACGCAGCTGGACATCACTCCGGTGCGCTATCACCAGCGCCTCAACGTGCTCCTGGATGACCCCGCAGCGCACGCCTCCTACCCGCTGTTGGTCACCCGCCTGCGCCGGCTTCGCGACGTCCGCGACGACGTCCGGCGCGCCGCACGCGATAATGCCCCAGACTGAGCGAATCAGATACTAAAGTTGCCAATGTGACTAATGTGAATCCGGAAAACTCTGCCTCGTCCGCTGACCACGCGCGCCACGCCGCCGATTCTGACGCGGCCGCCGCCCCGGCCGCCGCTGCCGCTCCTGCGAGCAAGCTCCCCCTGCGCGGGCTCGCCATGGTGCTCATCGCCGTTGCCGTCATGCTCGGCATGTGGGCGCTCTATGCCATGACCTCTGATGACTCCGAGGACACCGCGCAGAACGCGCCGGCAGGAAACGATGCTGTCGTATCCGGCCCCGCGACTGGCGGCGCCGAGGGCGACGGTGCTGCAGCTGGTGGCGCGGAAGGAGAGGCGGACAAGAACCGCGAGGAGTCGGATGCTGCCGGTGCTGACGCCGAGGCTGGCGCAGACGGCGATGCTGAAGCCGAGCGTGACGCTGCCCGCGACGACAACGCTGAGGAAGGTGCTGCCGCAGGTAGCCCCGACCGCGCCCAGGCGGAGATCCCCGTCAACGTCTACAACAACTCCGGTCGCGCCAACTTCGCTGCCGATGAGGCCGAGCGCCTGAAGTCCCAGCACTTCCACATCGCCGAGGTGGGCAATATCAGCGGCGACGTCCTCGTTGCACCGAAGACCACCGTCTACTTCCCTGAGGGCGATGCGGCCGCCGAGAGCCTGGCCAAAGAAGTTGCCGCCCAGTACTACGGTGCCAACGTGCCGGCGGAAGCGATTGCTCCGTACCCGGCCGAGCTGACCGGGGACTACACCAAGGGCGATGCCGTCGTGGTTGTCCTCGCGGTTCCCCAAGCCTAGGGAATAAAATCTTATTAAATTCATCCGCCCGACGGATAGGATGAATGGGTGAATATTCCGGAAGAGAACTTCGCCCGCTCGCCCGAGCCCACGCTGGGTGTTGAGTGGGAAGTTGCCCTCGTTGATCCAGCGACCTGGGATCTCGTGCCACGCGGCGCTGAACTCATCGATCGCGTGCACGCCGCTCATCCCGACATCCACCTGGAAAAGGAATTCCTCCAAAACACGGTGGAGCTGGTAACCGGGGTGTGCCGGACGGTGCCGGAGGCGATGGGGGACCTGCGGGCGTCGCTCAGCGCAGTGCGTGAGGCGGCCGACTCCTTGGGCGTGCGTCTGTGGGCCTCGGGCGGGCACCCTTTTACGGACTTTCGGCAAAACCCCGTCTCCAACAAGGAGAGCTACTCCGAAATTATCAACCGCACCCAGTATTGGGGGCAGCAGATGCTGCTGTGGGGCACCCACGTGCACGTCGGCATCAGCCACGAGGAGCGCGTGTGGCCCATCATTAATGCGCTGATGACGAAGTACCCTCATCTGCTGGCTATTTCCGCCTGCTCGCCGGGGTGGGAGGGGCTCGATACCGGCTATGCCTCCAACCGCACGATGCTCTACCAGCAGCTGCCCACCGCGGGCATGCCCTACCAGTTTGAGAACTGGGAGCAGTGGAAGTCCTACATGCGGGACCAGGCCATTTCGGGGGTTATTAATCACACGGGCTCGATGCACTTCGATGTCCGCCCGGCCTCCAAGTGGGGCACGGTGGAGGTGCGCATTTCCGACGCCGCCTCCAACCTCCGCGAGCTCTCCGCCATCGTGGCGCTGACACACTGCCTCGTGGTGCACTATGACCGCATGATCGACGCCGGCGAAACGCTGCCCACGCTGCAGCCGTGGCACGTGGCGGAGAACAAGTGGCGCGGCGCGCGCTATGGCATGGACGCGCTGGTCATCACCTCGCGCGAGACCGATGAACGCTGGATCAAGGATGAGCTGGCGGATCTCTTGGTGGAGCTGGCTCCGCTCTCGGAAGAGCTGGGCTGCGCCCGGGAGCTGCAGCTGGTGCAGGAGATCATCGATGGCGGGGCGGGCTATGAGCGCCAGCGCCGTTTGTACCAGGAGACCGGCAGCTGGCAGAAGGTGGTTGAGGCCACTGCGGATGAGATGGAGCGGCTGGCGTAAGTACCGAACGATCAATTAAGGCCCGAAAATTGGGGGTTTCAGGGGCTTAATTGATCGAAACGTCCCCCTAGCTCTCCGCCACCGCGCGCTTGCGCGGTGCGATGAAGCCCCACACGGCGTAGACCACGATGAAGGCCAAGCAGGACAGCGTCCACAGCGAGGTTGCCCACGGCTGGAAGGATTCGATTGCGTCGAGGTTGGCCGAGGACATGGTGAACCACACGGGCACCGACATGAAGGGCAGCGAGAGCACGAACAAGGCCGCCACGGAGGCAAGCCCCGCGAGCTGCTCACCGCCCTTGCCGGACACACGCGAGCTCACCGCCTGGTTAACCGAGACGAAGACCATGACGATGAAGGGGATGGTCCACACGAAGTGGTGGTACCACGAGAAGGGGGAGACCAGGCAGGTGCTCAGGCCCGTCAGAGCGAAGGCCGCCGAGCGGTTGCCGCGCAGGTAGGCGGTGCGCAGCGCCAGGCAGGTCAGCGCGAAGACCACGATGACCGCCAGGATCCACCAGATGCCACCGTCGATGCCGAGCTCGCGGAACATGAGTGAGCGCAGCGACTTCGCCCCGGGGTTGGCATGCTCGCCCACACGCGATGAGTTGAACATGGCATCGGTCCAGAACACCATCGCATCAGGCACGAAGAGGAATCCGAGCACCACCGTGACGAGGAAGGTAATCACCGCGCCCGCGGCGGCCCACCAGCGCTTCTCAAAGAGCAGGGCCAGGCCCATGTAGGCCGGGGTCAGCTTGATTCCGGCCGCCAGGCCAATGCCCACGCCCGGCAGGCGGTGCTTGATAGGCAGGAAGTCAAAGGCCACGAGCAGCATGAGGAAGACGTTGACCTGCCCGTAGTACAGCGACCCGTGCATGGTCTCATTCGCCGGGGTCAGCGCGGTAAGCAGCACCGCGATGAGGACGGCCGCCGGGGTCATCTTCACGCCCCGCTCGCGGAAGATCATGACGATGATGGCCAGCACAGCCAAGAACATGAGCGAAGGCCAGATAATGGTCAGCGCGTCCTTGCTGAAGAACGGCAGGACCTTGAACAGCAGGCCCGCAAAGGGTGGGTAAGTGAAAGGGAATTCAAAGATATAGGGGGCGTCGTACAGCAGGCCACCGGCGTTGAGATCCTCGCCAGCCATGCGGTAGATGGCGAGGTCAAAGGGGAGGATGAAGGTGAAGGCCTTGTGGCCATCGAACTGGATGATCTTGTACACCATCACCGCGATGCCCAGTGCGAGGACAACACACATCGTTGGTACGCCTTGCAGCTTCTTCACGTCGACTCTCCTCGCCTGACCACCTATTAGTGCCTTTTGCAGCCTATATTATTGTCCCAGCATTTCCCGGCAGAAAGGTACCGTGTCCTTACTTTCGGCGCATCGAACGCGCGGCCGGGCTCTCGTTGCGTGTCATCGATTCCGGGGGACCGTACAGGCCCTCGCGGCGGGCGATACGCGTGGTTCTCTGCGCGGTCACCGGGCTGGTGATCATGGCGAAGAGGACGAGCAAGACGAGGATTCCCAGGTCGCCCCTCTCGGCCACGCTGAAGTCCTCGGAGCCCGTCACCTTGATGATCGCGCCCACGATGGTGAAGATGAGCCCTGTGGTCTGTGGTTTGGCGATGGCATGCACGCGCGCCATCGTGTCCTTAAAGCGCGCCACGCCAATCGCGGCCGCCAAGATGAGGATGGAGCCGACGAGGATGAGGATGATGGAGAGGATATCGGCAATCAGTGCGTAACTCATGAATCCCTCTTCCTAAATCGGGTGACAGAGACCGTGGAGATGAAGCCGAGGAGCGCCACGACGATCATCGCGTTGGAGACCGTCGTGTCCAAAGTCCAGCAGATATAGGTGGCCAGGGCGCATTGGAACATGGCTACGAGTCCGTCCATAGCGATGAGCCGGTCGAGCGAGTTCGGGCCGATGACGATGCGCCACGTGGTGATGAGGAATGCCACCACGAGGAAGCCGGCGGCCACGGTGAGCAGGATGTTATACAGGTCCGTATCCATCAGGGGTGGCTCCTTTCAAAGATGGCAATCATATCGGCCTCGAGCTTGCGTACGGCCGCGATTTCGCGTTCCAGGTCCTCCTCGGAATCGGCGTTCAGCAGGTGGATGGTCAACATGCGGTTGGCAATGTCGATATCGGAGACCGTGCCGCCGGGCTGCAGGTTGTACAGGCTGACCGCCAGCGAGAGAACGAACTCGTTCTCCACTCTCATCGGCAGCTTCACAATCGCCGTCTTCGGCACCGGCTGCGGGCGCACCGCCAGCCAGCCGACCATGATGGAGGCCTCCATCAGCTCCACAAACCACTGCGCCATGAAGACGAGCAGTTTGCCCCAGCTCACCGAAATCCCCGCCACGGGCATGGCCGGCAGCGGCAGCGCAAAGACGATGAAGAGGCTGACGAGCAGGCCACCCACCAGGTTCGCTACGGTAACTTCGCCCATGAGCATGCACCACATGACGACGATCCACACCATGAACCATGGCCGGAAGCGGTGCTTAATACCGGAGAATCTCATCGCGACACCTCCTTTTCATCATCGTCCACGGTCGTGGGGAGTGTAGCCGTCGTGCTTGGCGACGTCCTCGTGGTCGGCGCCACCGGTTCCGGATCCGGGAGGGGCTCGCTGCGGTTCTTTCGCGAATCCGCGCCCTCCTCGTAGCGGTCAGCGGGGTCTAAGTGGCGCGTCGGGTCCTCGGCGGAATCACCCAGGACGGCATAACGGTAGATGGAATCATCCTGCGCCGAGGTGGCCGCGCGGGTGGTGACACCGGAGATGGGGCCCGCCAGGAAGGACATCGATACAGAGGCGATGACGAGCAGGGAGGTCGACGCCAGCATGCCGAAGGGCACGCGGCCGACGTCATCGCGCTCCTCCAATTCGACGTACTCGGTGACTTCTCCCAGTGGAGAAGGGCGAACCATGGCGAGGTTGCCCTCGGGCGCATCGCCGCGGTCGCGCAGGAAGCCCTTGGCCCACACGAGGATCATGACGTAGAGGGTCAGCAGGGAGGTGATCACCGCGCCGCCGATGAGGACCCAGGACAGCCAGGAACCCTCATTCGCGCCGGCTTGGAGCAGCATGATCTTGCCCAGGAATCCGGAGAAGGGCGGGATACCCCCCAGGTTCATGGCCGGGATGAAGTACAAGATCGCGATGAGCGGCGCGGTGTAGATCAGGGAGCCCAAGCGCCGCAGCGAGGAAGTGCCGGCTTGGCGCTCGATGAGGCCCACCACCAAGAACAGCGCGGTCTGCACCAAAATGTGGTGAACCGCGTAGAAGATGGCGCCCGACAAGCCCTGGGCGGTTCCGAGGGCAACGCCGAAGATCATATAGCCGATGTGGCTGACGAGCGTGAAGGACAGCAATCGCTTGATATCCGATTGGGCGATAGCGCCCAAAATGCCCACGAGCATCGTGGCCAGCGCGACCCACATGAGCAGGCCATCCAGCCCGCCATCGGTGAAGATTGAGGTGCGCGCGCGAATGATGGCGTAGACACCAACCTTGGTGAGCAGGCCCGCGAAGACCGCGGTGACGAGGGACGGTGCGGTGGGGTAGGAGTCCGGCAGCCAGGCATCCAACGGGAAGACGGCCGCCTTAATTCCGAAGGCAATGAGCAGCACGGCGAACACTGCGGAGCGGGTGCCCGCCGGGATATCCTCCATCCGGATGCCAATCTGGGCCATGTTCATCGTGCCCACCGTGGCGTAGACATAGGCCAAAGCCAGCACGAAGATGAGCGAGGAGGCCATGGAGACCATGACGTAGCCCACGCCGGCCCGCACGCGCGCGGGTGAGGCGCCGAGGGTCAGTAGCACATAGGAGGCCACGAGGAAGATTTCGAAGCCCACGTAGAGGTTGAACAAGTCACCGGCCAGGAAGGACACGTTCACGCCCATGGTCAGCAGCATGTAGGTGGGCAGGAAAGCCGCCACTGGCTCGTCCTTCGTACCGTCGCGCACGCCCTGTGCGATCGCGTACCACATGACGGAGAAGAGGACGATGGAGGAGGTAAAGAGCATGACCGTGGACAAACGGTCCGCCACCAACGTGATGCCCACCGGCGCGTCCCAGCCGCCCACCTGAAGGGTTTGAATGCCGGTGGTATCCGCGATGGCAATCAGAGCGGCATTCACCACGGCGAGCGTGAGCAGCGAGAAGAAAGCGATGCGGCGCTGCGCATTGGTATTGCGCGCAAAGAGCATCGCCAGCGCAGCAGCCAAGGCCGGGATGATGATCGGCAGGGGGATCAGGTAGCTGATATACGGCAGCAACAGATCCACTAGGGGCGAGATGGTCTCACTCATCGGTCGCCTCCTTCACGGGAGCCTCGAAGAACTCGGGGCCAAACTTATCGCCTTCCTTGGTGGTGCGGCCGGTGGTCGGGTCATTAGACGCGTCGTGGTCAGGGGCGGCTGAAGCATTGCCCGGGCGCGAGGCAATCGCCGCGATAGCGGCGTCCTCGGTGTCGTCCTCAATCACGTCCGCGGAGCGGTAGCGGTATTGGCGGTAAGCCAAGGTGAGGATGAAGCCGGTCAGCGCCATCGAAATGACGATGGCCGTGAGGATCATCGCCTGGGCCAGCGGATCGGCGATCTGATCGCCGTAGGGGAGGGAGTTCCGGCCGTCGATAGGCGGCGAGCCTGCCTGGCCGCCAGCCATGAGCATGAAGAGGTTCGCGCCGTTGCCCAGCAGCAGGATGCCGAGCAGCATTTTGGTCATCGCGCGGTCGAGCAACAGGTAGACTCCGGTGCCGCAGAGCACGCCCGCAGCGAGCAGGAGCATGAGATTGGCATCCATTAGGCGTGTCCTTTCTCTGCCGTGGCAGCGGTTTCTTTTGCTTGTGTGCGGCGCGCCAGGGAGCGTGCGCGATCGCGGGCGCGTTGCTTACGCATCTCTTCTTCCTCATCGAGCTTCGCGCCCAAGGAGGACAGCACGTAGAGCGTCAGGCCAATGACGATGAGGTAGACGCCGGCGTCGAAAATCAGCGCGGACGGCAGCGACACATCACCGATGAGCGGTATACCTACCTTCGTGTACCCAGAGGTCAGCGGCGGGTAGCCCAAGAGCATCGGGGTAATAACGGCGCTGAGGGAGAGCAGCAGGCCTACCGCCATGGTGCGGCCGCCGTCGAGAGGCAGCGCCTCTTCGAGCTCATCGCGGCCGCCAGCCAGGTAGCGCAGAATCAGCGCCAAGGCTGCCACGAGGCCGCCAGCAAAACCGCCGCCGGGGGCGTTGTGGCCGCCGAAGAAGAAGTACAGGGACAGCACCATCATCGAGGGGAAGAGAATACGGGTGCTCACGTCCACCATGAGCGAGCGGTTGAGTGCCTTCTCCGATTCCACGCCTGCAGCCAGCCAGCGGCGCCCGGTGACCTGCAAGGTCGGGCGGCGGGAGGCACGGGTAAAGCTCTGCGTGCGGAAAATCAACGAGGCAATACCCGTTGCGGCAATGACGAGCACCGTGATCTCGCCGAAGGTATCCCACGCGCGCAGGTCCACGAGCAGGACGTTGACCGTGTTGGCGCCGTGGCCAATCTCCTTGGCCAGATCCGGCATGTACTGCGAGATGGGCTCCTCGCGCCGAGCGTTGATGGCAAACATACCCACCACGGTGACGGCAAGGCCCACGCCTACCGCCAGCCAGGCGCGCAAGCGACCGGTTTTGGGATCCTGCTTCCACTCGGTATTGGCCGGCATACGGCGCAGCACCAGCATGAAGAGCACCATGATGATGGTTTCCACGAGGAGCTGCGTCAACGCCAGGTCCGGAGCGCCCTGCAGCGCAAAGATGAAGGACAAGGCGTAGCCGGTCACACCCACCAGGATGACCCCGGAGAGGCGGTTATCCAGCACCGTGGCGGCCACGGCGGCGATGATGATGATCACCGCGGCGATGGCCTGCCAGGGGTTCTCGGCCACGATCATGCGCACGTTGGTGAGATCGCCGCGGATGAGCATGACGATGGGCAGCACCATGAGCGTGGCGAAGATGACCGTGAGGTTGTATTGCAGCGAACCGCGTTGCGTGGAGGCGGTAATGCGCAGGGAGAGCTGGCGCAGGGAGTTGATGATGGCGTCGTAAGCATCGTCGGCAGAGCCCAATGCGGGGTAGGTGAATTGGGCCTTGGTGAGCGCCTGGCGCTGCCAGTGGAGGAGGGAACCCGCAGCGATAATGATCACGGAGAGCAGCAGCGGGATGGTCCAGCCATGCCACAGGGCGAGCTCGGAGGCGTCCTGCGCCCCAAAGGTGTTGTCCAAGTGCTGCGTGATGCCGTGGGAGAGCGGCAGCGGCAGCAGGCCGAAGAAGATGGTGAGCAGGGTCAGCACTGCCGGTGGGATCCACAGGAAGGGGCCGATGTGGTGCATGTTTGCTACCGCCTCAGAGGGCTCGTCCTGGCCCTTAGAGGAGAAGGCTCCCCACAAGAAGCGCAGCGCGTAGGCCATCGTCAGCGCGGAACCGACGACGACGGTGACGAGCAGCATGTTGCGCGGCATGCCGACGAGTAGTTCCTCGTGCATGATGGCCTCGAGCGTGGCTTCCTTGGACACGAAACCCAGCAGGGGCGGGATACCGGCCATGGACATCGCGGGGAGGATGGCTAGGACGTACAGCGCGGGGTTCTTCTTGCCCAGGCCCGCAAGCTTGTCGATGTCCCTGGTTCCCGTCGAATGGTCGATAGCGCCGACGATCATGAAGAGCGCGGCCTTGAAGAGGGAGTGCGCGAAGGTCAGCGCCAGTCCCGCCTGCATGGCCTCACGGGAGCCGATGGCGATGGTGGCGGTGATAAAGCCCAGCTGCGAGACGGTGCCGTAGGCCAGGATGAGCTTCAGGTCACGCTGCTTGAGCGCCATCCAGCCGCCGAGCAGCATGGTGAAAGCACCCAAGGGGAGGACCACGAGGTGCCAAGTGGGGATGTCATGCACCGAAGGGGCAAGGCGTGCGACGAGGTAGATGCCGGCCTTCACCATGGCCGCGGAGTGCAGGTAGGCCGAGACCGGGGTCGGTGCGGCCATGGCACCGGGCAGCCAGAAGTGGGCTGGGGCAATGGCGGACTTGGAGAGCGCACCACAGAGGATCAACACGATAGCCACGGTGAGGTAGGGCGTGTTGGCGAGGTCCTCGGTGGCGGCGATACTGCTGAAGGACCACGCGCCGGTCTGGCGGCCGAGGAGGGTAATGCCCACCAGCATGGCGAGACCGCCCAGGACGGTGACCATGAGCGCCTGCTGCGCTGATCGACGCGACGAGGCTCGCTCGCCGTAATAGCTCACTAAGAGGAAAGACAGCAGGGACGTGATTTCCCAGAAGACGTAGAGCAGCAGGAAATTATCGGAAATCACCAGGCCATACATGGTCGTGGCAAAGCCCACCATTTGGCTGCTGAAGAGGGCGAGGCGCCGCCGGGAGTGGTTGAAATAGCCCCAGCAATAGAGCAGGACCAGCGCGCCTACGCCCAAGATGATGAGGCTGAATAACGCGGAAAGCGCATCCATGCGGAAGCTGACATCGAGGTGCGCTGCTGGCATCCAGTTGAGGTCATAGGCCAGCTGGTTGCCGTCGCGCAGCGTGCCATCGGTCAGCCGTTGGAGCACCCAGAAGAACCCAACCGCGGGCACTATTGCCAAGAGGCCGAAGGCACGGCGGCCGAGATAGAAAATCAGGAAGGGAGCGGCGATGGTGGTTAGAACCAAGGCACAAAAGAGAGTGAGCACGAGGTTGCGGTGGCGTCCTTTCCTTGTCGGGGGACTGGGCTAAACCCACCGCACTGGCGGGCGTCTACTAGTGCTCACGATACAGTCTGAAATCCCAATTTTCACATTTTCATTTCATACAGTTATATATGCGTCTACTGTTGGCGTTCTTCCACGTCGCTAGCGGCTCAGGTTGGAGGGGTACTGCGCCGCCCGCCCGGGATACCTGGGCCACGGGGGGGGCAGCGCTGCGGTGCGCTTAGACGAAGCGCTGCAGGAAGAGCGCCTCGGCGATGGCGATCTTTTCAATCTCGGTCGGGTCGACCGATTCGTTAGCAGAGTGGATGGTGCACTGCGGCTCCTCGACGCCGAAGAGTGCGATCTCCGCGTTTGGGTGCTTCTCCTGCAACTCCACGGTCAGCGGGATGGATCCGCCCATGCCCTGGGTGATGGTCTCCCCGCCGAAGGCCTCGCCGAGGCACTCGCCGAGCAGAGCCACCGCGGGCTTTGCCGGGTCGGTCTCGAATCCCAGGTTGGCCTCCAGGATGGTGACCTCGATGTGTGCGCCCCACGGGACGTGCTTCTTCAGGTGCTCGGCCACGGCCTCCGCGGTGGCGCGGGGATCCATGGTGGCGGGGGTGCGCAGGTTGATGTTGGCTTCTGCGGTGGCGGGCACGGCATTGACGGCCTCGGCCACCGGGGTGGAAGTAAAGCCGGTGATGGTCACTGCCGGGCGGGCCCAAATCATATCCGCGATAGCGGTGGCACCGGCCGGGTCCTGCGCGCCCATGACCTCGGTGCCCTCGAGCATTTGCGCGTCGGCGCGGAAGTTCTCCTCGCTGTAGGCGGTGTCCTGGCCCTCGGCCAGCGGCCAGGTGCCTTCGCAATCGACGCCGTCGATAGTCGTGCGGCCATACTCATCCGTCAGGGAATCCAGCGCGCGCATGAGCGCCTTGACGGCGTCGGGAGCCGCGCCGCCGAACTGGCCGGAGTGCACGGCCGAGTGGAGGGTGGAGACCTTGACGTTGATCTGCGAGCCGCCGCGCAGGGAGGTCGTCAGCGTCGGGACACCTACCTTGGCGTTGCCGGCATCGGCGATGAGAATCGCGTCGGCCGCGAAGAGCTCAGGGCGCTCCTCGATGAGTGCGGACAGGCCCTCGCCGCCGCGTTCCTCGGAGCCCTCAATAAGCACGGTGAGGTTGAGGTCGGTTCCACCGTTGGCGTCGAGCGCGCGCAGGGCTGCCAGGTGCATGGCGACGTTGCCCTTGCAGTCAGCCGCACCGCGGCCGTACCAGCGGCCATCGCGCTCAGTCAGGGTGAAGGGATCCGACTCCCACGCGTCGGGGTTTCCGGCAGGAACCACGTCGTAGTGCGAGTACAGCAGCACCGTCTTCGCGTCCTCCTTGCCGGGGCGCTTGGCGACGATCGCCGTGGAACCGTCAGCGGTAGTGATGGCCTCGGGGGTGAAGTTGGCGTCGACAAGCGCGGCGTGGACCCACTCCGCCGCCTTCGCGGTCTGGTCCTCTAGACCCGGCTCATTGTGGACGGAATTGAAGGAGACGAGCTCCTTGAGCTGGTTGAAAATAGTGTCGCGGTCATTGTTCACAAACTCAGAAATCTTGGTCATGCACTCCAACCTACTCGGATCCTCAACTCGGCCTACCGGCCGCTAGGTAGTAACATATGCACGGTTCTAGTCCATATTGTTTATAAGTTCTTTTTAGAAAGGACCTGACATGGCGTCTACCACCGCCGAAGGTTCCCAGTCCACGCTCCGCGAGCTCACGCTGCGCGGCATCATCATTGGTGGGCTCATCACTCTTATCTTTACCGCCGCCAACGTGTATCTGGGCCTCAAGGTGGGCCTGACGTTCGCTACGTCCATTCCCGCCGCCGTGATCTCCATGGCGGTGCTGCGCCGTTTTGCCGGGCACAACATCAAGGAAAACAACATCGTGCAGACCATCGCCTCTGCGGCCGGCACGTTGTCCGCGATCATCTTCGTGCTCCCGGGCTTGGTCATGGTGGGCTACTGGCAGGGCTTTTCCTTTATCGATACCGCCGCGGTCTGCGCCATCGGCGGTGTGCTCGGCGTGATGTACTCCATTCCGTTGCGCCGTGCGCTGGTGACGGGCTCGGACCTGCCCTATCCGGAAGGCGTGGCCGCGGCGGAGGTCCTCAAGGTGGGCGATAGCACCGGTGAGGAGGGCGAGGCCGCCCACGAAGAGAACACGAAGGGCCTGCACGTCATCCTTTTTGGCGGCATCCTTTCTGCCGTCATGGCACTGCTGGCGGCTATGAAGGCAGCCGCCTCCGAGGTGGCCACCTACTTCAAGCTGGGCCCGGGCGCGACGACGCTGGGTAGCTCCCTCTCGCTGGCGCTGGTCGGCGTGGGCCACCTCGTGGGCTTGGCCGTGGGTATTGCGATGCTCGTCGGCGTGGTCATCTCCTACCTCATCCTGCTGCCCATCCTCACCGGTGGTGAGGGGCTGGGTGATCCGGCCACGCTCATGGACACTGTTGATTCCGTCTTCTCCGGCCGGATTCGTTTCATCGGCGTGGGCACCATGGCTATCGCCGCGATCTGGACGCTGATCAAGATCACCGGCCCGATTGCCAAGGGCATGGCTGAGTCCTTCGCCTCCTCCCGTGACCGCAAGGGCGGGCAGCAGGTAGCGGTGGAGGAGCGCGATATTCCGGCGCCCTATGTCATTGGCACCATCCTGGTCCTGATGATTCCGATTGGTCTGCTGCTGTGGAACTTCGTGCGCGGCACCGATATTCACGACCACATGGCCGTCCTCATCACGGTCTCCGTACTCTTCACCTTGCTCGTGGGCCTGATCATCGCGTCGGTGTGTGGCTACATGGCTGGCCTCATCGGTGCCTCCAACTCGCCGATTTCCTCCATCGGCATCATCGCGGTCATCGCTGCCGCGCTGATCATTGCCGCCGTGACCCGCGGGACGGACGCGGAGCCGCTGTCGCTGGTGGCCTACACGCTGTTTACTGCGGCCATTGTTTTCGGTATCGCGACTATTTCCAATGACAACCTGCAGGACCTCAAGACCGGTCAGCTGGTCGGTGCGACGCCGTGGAAGCAGCAGGTAGCGCTCATTATCGGTGTCCTCTTCGGCTCCCTGGTGATTCCGCCGATTCTGCAGGTCATGCTCACCGGCTTCGGCTTCCAGGGCATGGAAGGCGCTGGTGAGGACGCACTGGCTGCACCGCAGGCCGCGCTGATGTCTTCGGTAGCCTCCGGTATTTTCGATAACTCCCTGCCGTGGGATCTCATCGGTCTGGGCGCGGCTATTGGTGCCGTCATCATCATCGTGGACGAGTGCCTGCGCCACTTCACCGACAAGTACTCCCTGTCCCCGCTGGCCGTGGGCATGGGCATGTACCTGCCGGCAGCCATCACCATTGTGGTGCCGATCGGCGCTTTCTTGGGCTACTTCTACAACCGGTGGGCGGCCCGCCAGTCCAAGCCGGACTTTGCTAAGCGCATGGGCACGCTGCTGGCCACCGGCCTCATCGTGGGTGAGTCCCTCTTCGGCGTGGTCAATGCGGGCATCATCGCGGCATCAGGCGGCGATTCCCCGCTGGAGATCTTCGAGGGCGGCACGGCAGCCAAGTTCGTGGGTGTCATCCTCTTCGTTGCCGGCATTGCCGCGGCGTATAAGTGGACAGCGAAGAAGGCTGCGGCTTAAGAGCGACAGGGACTTCGTTGTGACGGGCGGTTCGATCTAGCGGGCGGTTCGTTTTCGTGGGCGGTGCTTTCGCACCGCCCGTTCGTGTTGAATCTTGCAGTCGGTAGGTCTGAGTGCCAGAATGGTCGCTAGCACTTCCACATGGCAAGTGCCAGAAATGAATCAAAATCATCTATGTGGTTGGGGCTGGAGAACACTCGCCAGCCGTGCCGTCGCGGGCGTCCGTCATAGATCCAGACGTGAGTGTCGTCCTCAACAAAGCTTAAGGAGCACAAACACATGGCAAAGATCATTGCCTTCGATGAAGAGGCACGTCGCGGCCTCGAGCGTGGTCTCAACACGCTTGCCGACGCCGTCAAGGTCACCCTCGGCCCCAAGGGCCGCAACGTCGTCCTGGAGAAGTCCTGGGGCGCCCCGACCATTACTAACGACGGTGTCTCCATCGCGCGCGAGATCGAGCTCGAGGACCCGTACGAGAAGATCGGCGCAGAGCTGGTCAAGGAAGTAGCCAAGAAGACTGATGACGTTGCCGGTGACGGCACCACCACCGCTACCGTTCTGGCCCAGGCTCTCGTGCGTGAGGGCCTGCGCAACGTAGCTGCTGGTTCCAACCCGATGGGCATTAAGCGTGGCATTGAGGCCGCCACCAAGAAGGTTGTTGACTCCCTGCTCTCCTCCGCGAAGGAAGTAGAGACCCAGGAAGAGATCGCCACCACCGCTGGCATCTCCGCCGCTGACCCGGCAATCGGCGAGAAGATCGCCGAGGCTATGTACACCGTGGGCAACGGCTCCGTAAACAAGGACTCCGTTATTACCGTTGAGGAGTCCAACACCTTCGGCGTTGACCTTGAGGTCACCGAAGGCATGCGCTTCGACAAGGGCTACATCTCTGGCTACTTCGCTACCGACATGGAGCGCCAGGAGGCTGTCCTCGAGGATCCGTACATCCTGCTGGTTTCCTCCAAGGTCTCCAACATCAAGGACCTCGTTCCGCTGCTGGAGAAGGTCATGCAGACCGGCAAGCCGCTGCTGATTATCGCTGAGGATGTTGAGGGCGAGGCCCTGTCCACCCTCGTAGTCAACAAGATCCGCGGCACCTTCAAGTCCGTTGCCGTGAAGGCTCCGGGCTTCGGCGACCGCCGCAAGGCCACCCTGCAGGACATGGCTATCCTCACCGGCGGCCAGGTCATCTCCGAGGAGGTCGGCCTGTCCCTGGAGACCGCTGAGATCGAGTACCTCGGCCAGGCACGCAAGGTTGTCGTGACCAAGGACGAGACCACCATCGTTCAGGGCGCTGGCTCCCAGGAGCAGATCGACGGTCGCATCAAGCAGATCCGCGCCGAGATCGAGAACTCCGATTCTGACTACGACCGCGAGAAGCTGCAGGAGCGCCTAGCCAAGCTGGCCGGCGGCGTGGCAGTCCTCAAGGTTGGTGCCGCGACCGAGGTTGAGCTCAAGGAGCGCAAGCACCGCATCGAGGACGCCGTGCGCAACGCTAAGGCAGCTGTCGAAGAGGGCATCGTCGCCGGTGGTGGCGTGGCTCTGCTGCAGGCAGCCGATGTCCTGGATTCCCTCTCTGACCTCACCGGTGACGAGGCAACCGGCGTCAAGATCGTCCGCGAAGCCCTGTCTGCTCCGCTGAAGCAGATTGCTCAGAACGCAGGCCTGGAGCCGGGCGTTGTTGCCGACAAGGTTGCGTCCCTGCCGGCTGGCCAGGGCCTCAATGCGGCTACTGGCGAGTACGTGGACCTCATGGCCGCTGGCATCAATGACCCGGTCAAGGTCACCCGTTCCGCACTGCAGAACGCTGCGTCCATCGCGGCCCTGTTCCTGACCACCGAGGCAGTTGTGGCTGATAAGCCGGAGCCGGCCGGTGCAGGCGCGGGCATGCCGGATCCTGACGCAATGGGCGGCATGGGCTTCTAGTGCCTAGCTCCCTGGGCTGAAGCGTCTCGTCGCCGCAGCCCGTAGCAAAACGAACGCTCCCCACGGTCAACCGTGGGGAGCGTTCTCTGTTCTGAGACCTTTTTGTGTCCTTATGTCACCCCGGATGGGGGTAGACGAGCGTGTTCTTGCGGAAAATATCTCGCGCTTTTACTTTGTTTGTCAGGCCTATGAATCGCTAGTGAAGCGGCTAGCGTTACGTTCTGCAGAAAATTTCTTGGAGCCTCGCGCCTGATGCTGTTTATTTCCGCAGTTAGAGGCGTTGTTACTGGTTAGGTTAAGGTCGGGTGAATAAATAACGCTCGTTGCATGCTTGATCCGCAATAATCTTCACCCGAAAAATTAACTAGCCTAAACGCTTGCAAAGTCGGGGAGGTGTGCCAAAATAGTTTCCTGTGACGCCCGTTGAGGGTGTCTGCAAAACCGCAAACCCCCTCCGGGCACTTCTGAGTCCGGACTTCACAAAAGGAGACCATAATGGATCTTTCTTTCGTTGCTGATCAGCTGGGCAACTTCGCTGACTTCGCTTCCGGCATCAAGAACCTCTTCCAGGGCTTCGCTAAGGCTTTCGACATCATCGCTGGTGCTGCTACCGCTGACTCCGTTGAGGTAACCCCGGACACCTCCAAGCTGGACGCCCTGTCCTCCACGAAGTAATCTTGTGCCCTTCTGAAGGGCGCACTTAATACACACACTTTCAATCCCAAGGAGATTTTAAAATGGAAACCCTGTCTTCCACCGGCATCTTCGGCCTCATCCTGCCGCTTCTCTACGCTCTGGGCGACGCTGCTTCCGGCGCCAAGAAGCTGATCGGCCTGCTCTAAGCAGCACGCTGCTCACGCAGAACTAAGCGTTAACCCCGCTGACCCACTTTGGGCAGCGGGGTTTCTCATTTCCAGAACCCTGGGCCGGCTAGCGCAGTGGCGCGGTACGTTTTCGCAAACATGCCCTTGGGATCATGCGGTTTCCGGACCTTGCACGCGAAAACGTACCATCGCGTAAGCGGGGCAGGTACGGATCGATCATTTAAGGCCCCAGAACTTCGATTCTTGGGGCACTATTTGTGAGAAACGTACATTCTGGGCGGCTGCTGCCGCCCGTTTGCCACTACGGGGGTAAATTGGGCGGCGGCAACCAGTTTTATCGCGCCGGATGCCTGTTTCATAGATAGAATTATTGGCATGGCTGACATTAAAGACGACGAACTCCCCGAGATCGACCTTGCGCAGACCGACGGCTACGTCGTCGATGACTCCGATGAAGACGATCCCTCGCTCATCATGCCGGATGGCTCGCCGGTTGAGACTTGGCGCGAGAACTACCCATACGAAGAGCGCATGACGCGCGATGAGTACGAGTCCATCAAGCGCTCCCTGCAGATCGAGCTGTTGAAGTGGCAGAACTGGACCAAGGAAACCGGCCAGCGCCACATTATCCTCTTTGAGGGCCGCGATGCTGCAGGTAAGGGCGGCACTATCAAGCGTTTCAACGAGCACCTCAACCCGCGTGGTGCCCGCACCGTAGCGCTGGAGAAGCCGTCCCCGCGCGAATCCACGTCGTGGTACTTCCAGCGCTATATTCAGCACTTCCCGTGCGGTGGTGAAATCGTCTTCTTTGACCGCTCCTGGTACAACCGCTCCGGCGTGGAGCGCGTCATGGGCTTCTGTACGGAATCCCAGCACGCAGAGTTCCTGCGCGAGGTTCCGATGCTGGAGAACATGATTCTCGGCTCCGGCATTTCGCTGACTAAGTTGTGGTTCTCCGTGACCCGCAAGGAGCAGCGCACCCGCTTCGCCATCCGCCAGATCGACCCGGTCCGTCAGTGGAAGCTTTCGCCCATGGACTTGGCCTCTCTGGATAAGTGGGATGATTACACCCGCGCCAAGGAGGAGCAGTTCCGTTACACCGATACTGAAGAGTCTCCGTGGATCACCATCAAGTCCAACGACAAGAAGCGCGCCCGCATTAACGCGATGCGCTACGTGCTCTCCAAGTTTGAGTACACCAACAAGGACCACGAGCTCGTTGACCAGGTGGACGACAAGATCGTCAAGCGTGGTCGCGACCAGATCGGTGACTAGTCTCGACGCATAAAGAAAGGAGGCGGCAGGAAATCCTGCCGCCTCCTTTCTTTGCCTATCTAGTGCTTCCAGGGCTCAATCGGGTTGCCCTGCCACTCGGAGTTGCTCGGAACCTGGTCGCCGCGCATGACCAGCGAGCCGGGGCCAACGGTTGCCACGCTGCCGATGACCGAGGCCGGCAGCGCCACCGAATGCGAGCCCAGGGTAGCGCCGGCCTTGATGGTGACGGTATCTAGGCTCATGACGCGGTCCTGGAAGAGGTGCGTTTGCACCACGGTGCCGGGGCCGACGGAAGCGCCTTCGCCCACAAAACACAGGTCCGTTTCCGGGAACCAGTAGGAGTCGATCCACGCGCCGCGGCCAATCGTCACGCCCAGCGCGCGCAGGCCCTGGTTGATTTCACCCATGCCATAGGCGTGGGTGAAGAACCACGGGGCGGCAACCGCCTCCACAAAGGTGTCCTGCAGCTCGTTGAGCCACACGAAGGCGGACCACAGTGGGTGGTCGCCAGCTGTCTGCGTGCCCACGCAGATCCACTTGACCGCCACGGTGATCACCATCGCGATAGCGCCGGCCACCATGAGGACGACACCGCCGAGGGCCCAGGCGGCGGCGATGCCGAGGGCGTCGGCCAGCGCGTAGAGTGATGCCAACGTGCCCGCCAGCAGCATGGCCGAGGTCATCGGCGCCAGCAGGCGCATGGTCTCAATCGCACCACGCGCGGCCTTGACCCCAAAGCCCGGGTTGTAGGTGAGGGACTCGCCCTCCACACCGTCCACGTGGGCCTCCACGCGGCGCATGCGCTCCGGCGGGGAACCCCACCAGTTGGCGCCGGACTTGGTCTTCTTCGGCGTCGAGGACAGCACCGCCACCAGCGAGTTCTTCGACAGCTTACGGCCCGGGCCAGTGATTCCGGAGTTGCCCACGAAGGAACGCTTGCCCACCTTGGTCTCACCCGTGAGCATCCAACCGCCGCCGAGCTCATAGCCGCCGATCATGGTGTCATCCGCCAAGAAGGCGCCGTCCTTGACCTCGGTGAGCTTGGGCACCATGACGGCCGTGGAAATCTCCACGTCCTTGCCAATCGTTGCACCCAGCGAACGCAGCCACGCCGGGGTGAGCTGCGAGGCGTAGATGGGGAAGAGCTGCGTGCGGGCCTCGTCCATAAGGCGCTCGATGGCCCACAGGCGCCAGCCCTTGGCGGAGCGCACCGGTGCCACACCGGGCTTGATACCCAGCGAGAGGATGCGCACGCCCAGCCAGGTTTGCAGCATGAAGGTGGCAAACGCCGCCAGGGCACCGAGCGGAGCGAAGAAGATAGAGCCGACGTAAGGGGAACCGTCGGTCACCGCGATGAGGGCAACGACCACGGCAGCGCCCACGGCCAGCGCCACGATGGGCTGGAAGGCCAGCAAGATAGAGGTAGCGCCGTAGATGGCTACCCACCACGGGCGGCGCTTCGGGGCATGCGACGGGAAGCGGTGCTTGGAGCGGCCCACCTTCTTGGCAGGAGAGCCGGACCAACGCTGGCCGTCCTTGATCTTCTTGCGCCCAGTGACGGTGGAGCCAGCCTCGACGTGGGCATCCTTGCCCACGACGGTGCCTGGGAGCAGCGTCGAGCGCGCGCCCACGCGAGCGCCTTCCTTGACCTCAATGGCGCCGACGTGCAGGATATCGCCGTCGAGCCAGTAGCCGGAGAGATCGACCTCGGGCTCAATCGCGGCGTGCTTGCCCAAGGTCAGCAGACCCGTCACAGGCGGCAGCGAGTGCAGGTCCACTCCGCGGCCCATCTTCACTCCCAGCGCGCGGGCATAGTTGTTGACCCACGTAGCGCCCGCGATCGAGCGCGAACCAGAAGCATCCGCCCAGCGCTCCGCTGCCCAAATACGCAGGTGCGTGGAGCCCCCGCGCGGGTACTCGCCGGGCTTAATACCGGTGGTGATCAGCCGCGCGCCGAAACCACCGATGGGGATGCGGCCGATGGGGGTGACAAAGATGACGAGGAGAAGGATGACCAGCCACCACGGGGTGGTCATGGCCCACTCCACACCCAGCAGGTTCGCCAGGTTTGAGCCCAGCAGCAGCCAGGCCAGCCACGTCGTGGCGGCCAGCGTCATGATGGGCAGCTGGATGAGTGTTTGCGCGATGCGCGTGCCAGCGCCGACGGGCTTGACCTCGCGGGCAGGCCCGGCGTCTTCGACGGACTCGGCACCAGCAAGCTGCTCCGCCAGGGATCCTAGGCGCGGGTGGTCGTACAGATCGCGCACGGCCACGGTGGGGAAGCGCTCGCGGATGCGGCCGACCAAGGTCGCCGCGGCCAGCGAGGTGCCGCCGAGGGAGAAGAAGTCTGCGTTGACGTCCTCGACGGACACCCCCAGGGTGTCCACCCACAGCTCCGCCAGCCACTGCTCGGTGGGGTTGAGGCCGTCTGCCTCCACGCCCACTCCCGGCAGCGGCCACGGCAGGGCCTTCTTATCCACCTTGCCGGAGGTGCGAATCGGCAGCTCATCCATGACGCAGATGCGCGGGACGAGCGCTGCCGGCATGGTCTCCGCTAGGCGGGCGTGTGCCGCTTCGTGGTCGAACCCGGCATCCGGGTCATCCAGGGAGACGTAGCCGACGAGCACGGACTCTCCGCCCGGCGTCTTCTGCACGGCCACGGCGGAGTTATACACGTTCGGCAAGGCGGCGACGTTGGCCTCCACCTCACCGAGCTCGATGCGGCGGCCACCAATCTTGACCTGGTCATCGACGCGGCCCACAAAATACAGGCCGTCCTCTTCCAGGCGCACGTGGTCGCCGGTGCGGTAGGCGCGCTCCCAACCCAGGGACTCCAGCGGCGCGTACTTCTCCGCATCCTTCACCGGGTCCAGGTAGGCGGCCAGGCCCACACCACCGATGACGAGCTCGCCCACCTCACCGATGTTCACGGGGACGCCGTGCTTGTCGACGACCACCAGATCCCAACCCTTCAGCGGCAACCCAATCGATACGGGCCTGCCTGGCAGCAGGCGCTGCGCGCAGGCCACGACGGTGGCCTCGGTGGGGCCGTAGGTATTCCACATCTCGCGGTCCTCGGTGGCCAGGCGGTCCGTGAGCTCCTGGGAGCAGGCTTCGCCGCCGACGATGAGGAGGCGGATGTTGTCCAGGGCCTCGGCGGGCCAGAGGCCGGCCAAGGTGGGCACGGTGGAGACCACCGTGATGTCGCGGCGGATGAGCCAGGGGCCTAAGTCCATGCCGGAGCGCACCAGGGAGCGCGGGGCCGGGACCAGGCAGGCGCCGTGGCCCCAGGCCAGCCACATTTCCTCGCAGGAGGCGTCGAAGGCCACGGACAGGCCGGCTAGGACGCGGTCGTCCGGGCCGAGGGGGCCGTGCGGGCTATCCGCCAAAAAGAGGGCAGCTTCGGCGTCCACGAAGGCGGCCGCGGAACGGTGGCTCACGGCCACGCCTTTGGGCTTGCCCGTCGAGCCGGAGGTGAAGATGATCCACGCCGTGTCTTCGGGGTGCGGTTCGTCGAACGCTGTGTCGTCTGCGTTGTCCGCCGTGTCGTTTCTGCCGTGTTCCCGCAGCATGCGGAAGCCCTCATCGGTGAAGACACCGTCGATGTCGGCTTCGCCGAAGACCATCTCGGCGCGCTCATCGGGGTCGTCGGCGTCGACCGGCACGTAGGCCGCGCCGGCGGCGAGTGTGGCCAGGATGGCCAGGTAGAGCTCGCGCTTGCCGGAGGTCATGCGGATGCCGATGCGGTCTCCGCGACGCACGCCGCTGGCGTGGAGCTCGGTGGCCCATGCGGAGACGTCGGCAAGCAGCTCGGCGTAGGTGAGGATTTCACCGTCGTCGAGGGCCGCGGCCTCGGGGTAGTGCTCGGCGGTGGTTTGAACGATATCCCAGAGGGTGCGCGCGGGTGCGGCCTCGGAGCCTAGGAGATAGTGCGCGGGAACCTTGGGCGTTGCTGGGTTCTCGGGCTTGTCCGCCTGGAGGGCGTGGCGGCCCCCAGTACTGGGAAGATTATCGGGCTCCGTCATTTAAGCATCACTGCCTTCAGCATCAGCAGGCGCGTCCGCCGCGATGATGGCGGTGGCCAGCTTACGCAGGTGCTTGAGCTGCTTATTGGTGGACTCGTCGAGGGCCTCGTCCTCTGCTTTGGCTACCAAAACGGCGAGCTCCTTATGGGCCTTCACGCCTTTCTTGGTGGAGGCAATGATTTGGCGGCGGCGGTCTTTGGCATCGCGCTCGCGCTTGACCCAGTTGCGAGACTCCAGGGAATCCAGCAAACGCACCATGTCGGAGGCGTCAATGGCCAAGGTTTCTGACAGCGCGGACTGGGAGGATGCGGCCTCCGCAACCAGGCAGGTGAGAACCCAGTACTCGCGCAGGGTGGTGCGCTTCGTTTGCAATGCGGCCTCGACGCCTTCGCGGGTGCGGCGGCGGAGGCGCTCCAGCTGGAAGGAGGGGGACTCGAGGAGCGAGGTGGGAATCGATACGGAGTTAAAGGTAGGCATGCCGACGATACTACGCGCCTACCGTAGCAAACTTAAATCATGGGTTATGGCCCATTAGTTTCAGGCTGAGGCTAGCTTCTGCATAATAAGTGTGTTGAGAGAAACGCCTTCCCGTTCTGCTTCGATGGTCAGGTCTCGGTGAAGTGACTGAGGTATGCGGAGGTTGAACTTCCCCGAGTAGCTTCGCTGTCCGAATGGTTCCGGGATGTGTTCATTGTTGCGTTGCATATCTTCTAGGGTTTCTTCGACGACGCTGCGCAACTCGGACTCAGCGGTGGCTGCAGTGGAGTCGAGCCATGACAAGGAGGGGAACTCTAGGACGGTGGCAACGAACTCTCCATCCTCTTCGGACCACGCGGTTTGGTAGGTGTATTTGTCTGCGAGGTTCATGGTCTGCTCCTAGAAATGGAAGTCACACACAAGTTGCAGCTCTGAGAAGCGGACGTTTGTCCGTGAGGTCCGCATCTTTGTGAGGATCTTTTCTATCTTGGAAACCACACCTGTATGGTACCGCAAATGGTACCACTAGTGGTTTGGGTAAACCATAGGGCAGCCTTGTGCTTTCCAACCATCCGTGCCGCCCTCGACGTTGATGACGTCCCAGCCCTTTGCCTGCTCGAGGTACTGGCAGACCTGCATGCTGCGCCCGCCTGCATGGCAGATGACGTAGATATCGCGGTCCGGGTCAATCTCGTCGAGACGCTCGACTAGGTCTCCCATCGGGATGTGCGTGGCGCCCTGGGCGTGCTCGGTGTTCCACTCGTGGTCCTCGCGGACGTCGATGAGCTGGGCGTTCTCGGGTACTTCGGTGGGTTGTACGTTCTGCATGCGCACCAGCTTACGCGGGCGCGGTTGTGAGGCTGGTGGGGCACTGTAGCGTGAGTAGCACTTTCGGCCCCGGCGCTCCCTTATGCCACACTTATTCAGGTGATGAACTCCAGCACTGTCGCGCTTATCCCCGGAGACCCCTCGGGTCGCTTCTTTGGCTCTCGAGTGCTGGTGGTGGATAACTTTGACTCCTTCACCTTCAACATCGTGGACTACCTGGTGCGGTTAGGCGCTGAGGTTGGGGTCACCCCCAATACCCAGCCCGTGCCGCTGACCGGCTACAACGCGGTGGTTCTCTCACCGGGGCCGGGAACTCCAGAGTGTGCGGCGGACATCGGCTTTTGCGCCGAGGTTCTAGAGCGTGCCACGGTGCCGGTGCTGGGGGTGTGCCTGGGCTTCCAGGCGATGGCCCAGCACCTCGGCGCACGGATCGCTCCGGCCCCAGAGCCTGTGCACGGGCGGGTGAGCACCATACATTGCTCCGAGGATCCGCTCTATGTCGGGATTCCCACCTGTCACGATGTGGTGCGCTATCACTCATTGGTGGTAGATAAGCTGCCTTCCGGTATGAAGGAACTCGCGCATACGACAGATGGCCTCATCATGGCTGGCCGCAGCGAAGAACGCCGCTGGTGGGGCGTGCAGTACCACCCGGAGTCGATTTGTAGCGAACACGGTCTCCGGCTCTTCGAGAACTTCCTGGCTATCGCTTGTCCCGAAGCAAACGAGGTGGCATCTCCTGACGTCAAAATCGACACCCCCTCAGTTGCGCCCCTGCCACCACTGCACGTGGAGGAGCGCCTACTCGCCATCGACCCCCTCGACGTCTTCGATGTCCTAGGCGGCAAAGGGGCGCTGCTAGAGTTCGAGGGCACTTCGATCATTGCACCGTTGGGAGAAATGGTGGGAATGGAAGCACTAGCGGAGCCCCCTCGCTTTTCCCGCCCCGCGGGGTGCCTCGGCGTTCCAGGTGTGTTCGGCTATCTGGGTTACGAGGCCCTCGGCGGCTTGTCCACACGCCACCCTCATGGTCTCTTCCGCGCGCCAGGCGTGGTGGCCATCCAAGGGCAACGAGTGCAACTGATTTGCGAGAAATCCTCGGCCTCCTGGCTGGCACAGACCTGGCGGCTCATTGAAGGACTCGCCGACAGACCTGTTCAACAACGGCGCCTCGATGCCAGCACGATTGGCCCGCTGAACTGTCGTGATACCGCCTCCAGTTATAAGGAAAAGATCCGCCGCGCTCAAGAGCTCATCAGTGCGGGTGAGACCTACGAAGTCTGCCTCACTACCAGCCTCGAGGCGGCAGCCGAACTCGATCCGCTGGCCCTCTACCAGCGCCTTCGGCAGCAGGTGCCCGCGCCGATGCGTTCGTTGTTGGTGCTCCCTGAGCTCGCAGTGGCTAGCGCCTCCCCGGAACGCTTCCTTAAAGTGTCTGGCGGCGTCGTCTGCTCGGAGCCGATCAAAGGCACCCGCCCACGTGGCCACAACCCCACCGCCGATGAACAGCTGCGGGCGGACCTGGCCAGTAACCCGAAGGATCACGCGGAAAACCTCATGATCGTTGACCTAGTGCGCAACGATCTCACCCGTGTGGGGATTCCAGGCACCGTGCATGCCGAAGAACTCTTCGCGGTTCGCAGCTTTGCCACCGTGCACCAGTTGGTCTCCACCGTTTCTGCTCGGTTGTGCCCGGATGCCTCGCTTATCGACGTCCTCCGCTCCACCTTTCCCGGTGGCTCTATGACCGGTGCGCCGAAAGTCCGCACCATGGAGATCATCCGTGAGCTCGAGGCCGCACCGCGTGGGGTGTACTCCGGTGCGATTGGCTATCTCGGCTGCGATGGCAGCGCTGATTTCGCCATGACTATCCGCAGCATCGTTCTGCATTCCGGGAAGCTACACTATGGCGTCGGCGGAGCGGTTCTGGTGCTCTCCGACCCGGATGCCGAGTGGCAGGAGGTCGTGGATAAGTCCACCCCGCTGCTCAAACTCTGTGAGCAGTCTTTCCCTGGTGATCACTGCTACCGCTTCGAAGCCGGTGGCCTTCTTCCCGTCCCATCGATTCCCGAGCCCTTGCTCATCGACTCCTTCCGCCTTGAAGAGGGCCAGGTGCGCGGTTTCGATCTGCACCGCGAGCGTTTCATCGCGGGCGCACAAGCCCTGGGGCTGGATTCCCCGACATCGTTTCTGGAAGCAGTCCAGGAACACCTGCCCAACCGAGGCCGGTGGTTCCCGTGTCTGGAGGCTGGCCCCAGCGGTTTCGCACTTCGGTTGCGCCCTCTTCCTACTCAGCGGAAAACCACCCGTTTGCACAGCGCTACGGCAACAGTGGAATATCCGCATGTCAAGGGGCCGAATCTGGTGCTGTTCTCAGAGCTTCGTGAGCAGGACGATACCTTGCTCATCTCCGACGAGGGCGTGGTCTGCGAAACCACCACCGCAGCGCTCATCGCCTGGGATGGCGACACGATGCTCACGATGGACGCGCCTCGGCTGCGTTCGGTCACTGAGTCTCTGCTGGTTGCTGCGGTGGGAGAAGAGGGGAGCGTCGAAAAGCGCAAGCTCGGCCTGTCCGATCTTGCCGGCCTAGAGTTGTGGACCCTCAACGCCTTGCACGGGATTACCCCGGTGGTGGAGCTCGACGGGAAGCCGCAGCCGGCACCCGACGCCGCACGCCTTGAGCACTGGCGCAGCGTGCTAGATAGTATGTGCGCTACAATTCCGCGAACCCAATGAGCACGATCCCGCTCTATCTCAACGCCTCATAGCAGCATTCGATGCTCGCCTTGGGCTTTAGCGGTGCGCGGAGAGGTACTCCAGAATGGCTTTCACGCGGCGGTTGTCCTCGCTGGGGTCGAGACGCAGCTTGGTGAAGATGTTGGAAACGTGCTTGGCCACCGCGGCGGAAGACAAAACGAGCTCGGCGGCGATGTCCTTGTTGGACTTTCCGCGGGACATCAACTCGAGGACCTCGCGCTCGCGCGGGGTGAGCTCGCCCAGGCCGCTGCGCCCAGAGCTCATGAGAGCCTGCGCCACGGTGGGGTCGATGACGGTGCCGCCCTGGGCCACCACGTCCAGGCTCGAGAGGAAGTCCCGTACCTCGGAGACGCGGTCCTTCAACAGGTAGCCGGTGCCGGCATCGGGGGAGTCGAAGAGTTCCACCGCATATGCGGGGGCCACATACTGGGAGAGCACCATGACGGGCAGACCCGGGTATGCATTTCTCAAGTTTACGGCGGCTTTCAAGCCGTCATCGCCCATACCTGGCGGCATGCGCACGTCCGTGATGACGATGTCCGGAAGCTCATCGCGCAGCTTATCCACCACGGCCTCCAAAGCTGGAGCAGAATCCGCCTGGCCCACAATTGAATGCCCGCGGCGCTCCAGAAGGCCGGCGAGGCCCTCGCGCAGAATGGCGGAGTCATCCGCCACCACGATTCTCAAACTCATTTCTTAAACTCCTGACTGTCCGCGATCGAGAAGAAGTGGAATCGAGCATGCCAGCCTCGTGGGCCCGCCCGGGGGAGAGCTCAGCGTCATCTCCCCGCCAAAGGCGGCGAGGCGCTCGGCCATCCCCGCCAAGCCGTGACCTTGTACAACCTGCGCGCCACCCGGGCCCTCATCCACCACGGTGATGCGCAGCGAATCATCCGCGATCACTAAAACAGACACCGGCGCGCCGGGCGCGTGCTTGGCCGCGTTGGTCAAAGCCTCCGTGCCGAAGAAGTAGCCGCAGGCCAGCACGGAGGCGGAAAGCTTGGGCAAAGGATGCGGGGCGAAGACACTGACGTGGGGGCCGTGGGAGGAGGAGACGTCGGCAAGCGCGGCGACCAAACCGTGATCCTGCAGCACCTGTGGGTGGATGCCGTGCACCGTGGCGCGCAGGGAGTGCAGGCCGCGGTCCACGTCCTGCTTGGCAGCGGTGAGAAGCTCGGCAATTTCAGAGGGGGCGTCGAGAAGAGCCTCCCCCAACTTCATGCTCGCGGCCACGAGGTATTGCTGCGCGCCGTCGTGCAAGTCGCGCTCGATGCGGGCGCGCTCCACCTCATAGGCGTCCGCGATGGCGCGGCGCGAGGCCGTGAGCTGTGCAATCTTCTGCGCCTGCTGTTGCTCATGGTTGGTGGGCTGGGGTTTTCTTCGGAACACGGCTTTCAGCATAACGGGCGCTACCGACTACAGGGGTAGTGCTGGCACTACCTTAAAGAGCAACGCTAGGACTGTTCTTTATGAGGGCCCGAGACGGTGAAATGAGAGACATGGCACAGACACTTTCCCTGACAGACATCACCAAGGATTTCGGCGGCGGCCCGGTGCTCGCCGGAATCTCCCTCGACATTGAACCGGGCGAGCTCGTGGCGGTCATGGGGCCGTCTGGTTCCGGCAAGTCCACGCTGTTGCACTGCATGTCCGGCGTGCTGACCCCCACGCACGGCAGCGTGCGCTACGGGGATGACGAGCTCTCCGCGCTTGGCGACGGCCCCCGCTCCCGCCTCCGCCTGCGCAACTTCGGCTTCGTCTTCCAAGATGGCCAGTTGCTTCCGGAGCTGAGCAACGTGGACAACGTGGCGCTGCCCGCGATGCTCAACGGGGTCTCGCGCGGTGCTGCGCGCAAGCGCGCGATGCAGCTGCTGGACCAGCTGGGCTTGGGTGGTTTGGCGGAGCGCCGCCCGGCGCAGGTTTCTGGTGGTCAGGCGCAGCGCGTGACCATTGCGCGTGCGCTGGTGGCTTCCCCGGGCGTGGTCTTCGCCGATGAGCCGACCGGTGCGCTGGATCAGTCCACGGGCCACGAGGTCATGCAGATGCTGACCACCATCGTGCGACAGTCGGGCGCCAGCCTGGTCATGGTCACGCACGACCCGAAGGTGGCCGACTGGATGCAGCGCCGCGTGGAGATTCGCGATGGCATCATCCACGACGACCGCCGCCTCGAGGTGATCCGATGAACACCACGACTTTAGTCTTTGACCTGCAGCGCGAATCGATTCGCGCGCGCTCCGGAACGGGAATCGTCTCGCTTCTGGCAATTGTGAGCCTGACCATTGGTTCCGCCATCGCCTTCCTGGTTGCGGGCGGTACCTGGATGTTCTGGGAGCGCGCTCAGCACGTTGAGGATGCCGCGCCCGCTCTGCAGGAGGCCTTCGGCAACGAGATGGAGGCCTTCCTCTATCCCTGGTTCGCCCTGGCCCTGCTGGCCTGCGCCTTCATTCTTCCGGCGTTGTTTAACCTCACAGCCCAAGCCGCCGTCCTCGGTGCGTCCGGTAGGGAGCAGCGCCTGGCGACCCTGCGCCTTCTGGGATTGAGCTCCCGCCAGGTGGAGCGCATGGCCATCGTGGAGACCGGTCTGCAAGCCATCCTCGGCATCGTGCTCGGTGGGCTTATCAGCCTGCTCATCGCGCCGGTCTTTACGCAGGTGGATTTCCAGATGCGTTCTATTGCTGTATCCGAGATTCTCCTCCCGTGGTGGGGCTACCTCGCTGTGGCCGGCGTGCTCTTCCTGCTGGCCATCGGCGCCGCACTCGTCGGCATGCAGCGCGTGCGCGTGAGCCCGCTGGGCGTCGCCAAGCGCCAGATGCCCGCGGCCTACCGCTGGTGGCGCGTCATCGCCTTCCTCATCATCGCGGGTATCGGTGGTGTGCTGCTTTCCGGCAAGGCGGGCCCGCCTACCGCCATGGTCATCGTGGTCATGTTCGGCATGGTGATGAGCATCAACCTCATTTCTCCCTTCATCCTGCAGCTCGGCGCGTACATCATGTCCCTCTTCCCTGGAAACGCGCACTTCGTGGCCTGCCAGCGCGTGGCGGGCAATGCGCGCCCGGCATGGAAGCGGAGTGCTGCCATCGGGTTCTTCGGCTACCTAGCCGGATTCCTCGTTGCCGCGCCCCTAGGCTCTGATGCCTTGGCCATGGTTCTCAATGAGGACCCGGGGATGAACGTGGTGTTCAAGGACATCTCCACAGGCGTCTTATTAACCCTCATCTTCGGCTTCACGCTGACCACCATGTCCATCATCCTGGGGCAGGTCTCCGGCATCTTTGAGGACAAGGAACTCATCCGCTCCCTGGATCTTATGGGCGTGCCGCGCGGCTTCCAGTTCCGCTCCGGCGCCCTGACCATCATGGGGCCAGTAGTCGGCTTGAGCTTCTTCGGCTTCCTCTTTGGTGGCAGTATCGCCGCGCTGATGTTCTTCTCCAGCGTCGAGCAAAGCGACGTCGATGTTCTCGGCCGCATGCTCATGGCCTTTGGTTTCCTGGCCATCGGCTGGCTGGTCACGCTGCTTGCCATTGTCCTTGTTGAACCCCTGCGCGGCTACGTGCTGCGGACTGGAGGTCGAAAAGAATGAAAACGGTACTGAAAATCTTCGGCGGACTCTTTCTCGTTGCTCTTGTTGCTGTGGCCACAGCCGTGTATTTCTTCGGCCCCTCCTATGGCGGGGCGCTGCTGGGCAAGCCCTACTTCCTCTTCAATGCCAGCGAGAAGCGCATCAACACTGCGATGGTGGATACTGCCGCGATCTCCGGAATCTATGGCGAGAGCGAAGAATTCCAGCGTGCCCGCGAGGCCTTCAAAGCGGACCCCACGAACGCTGAGCTCCTCGATGCCGCCATCAACGCTGCCGGTGGCAAGCACTCCAAAGTCTTTAGCACCGAAAAGGAAAAGGCCGCCGAAAGCGCTGAGCCTTCGGTTGACTTCAACGATGGCGTCTTGCGCGCTACCGTGCCCTCCATCGGCCGCCACGATGACGGCCAAGCCTACGCCGACACTTTGGCCCACGGTCTGACCTCTCACCCGGAGGCCTGTGCTGCCGTGGTGGATCTGCGCGGCAATGACGGCGGGGACATGGGCCCGATGTACGCGGGCTTAAGCCCCCTTCTGCCGGATGGCACCGCCCTCTCCTTCGTCAGCCGAATGACTACTTCTGACGTGGTCATCGACGGTAATTCCGTTACCGGCGGTGGCACGCCCACCACCACGTCGGGCGGCAAGCTGAACATTCCCGTCGCCGTGCTCACCGACGACGAGACCGCCTCCTCCGCCGAAGCCACCCTCCTGGCCTTCCGCGGGCTGGACAACACACGGACCTTTGGCAAGCCGACCGCCGGCTACGCCTCCGCCAACGTGGTCCTGGACTATCCGGACGGCCGCTCGCTCATGCTCACCACGGCCAAGGACAAGGCGCGCACGGGCGAGGAGTTCGCCGAGGATCCCATCGCTCCCGATGCACCCGAATCCGAGCTCGACGGATGGCTTGCTTCCCGCTGCAGTTAGTTAGCTGCAGTGTTAGTAAGCCGCAGCGTTAGCCAGCCCGGTTCGTTGTCGGCACGTTGCTGCTGTTCAGCCGCAACGCTAGCCTGCCCAACGCTCGCGCTCCCACCGCCAGTAGTGGTGCCACTTCCAGGGCGGGGCGACGAACTCGCCCCGCCCTTTGATAACTGCGAGGACCTGGTGAACAGCGACGTCAAGGTGGTGCTCAATCGTGGCGGCGGTGAAGTGGAGGGGCCGATAGCCGCGCTGGACGGCGTCGTTCAGCTTTTGGCGGTCGATTTCGAAACGTTGTCGGTTCTCGCCTTTGTGATAGGCGTAGCCGTCCACCTCGATGGCCACCTTGTGCTCCTCGAGCACCAAGTCCCAGCGGTAGGGCCCAATCCGCACGTTGTTGCGGACTTTGGCGTGGGGCTCAAGGCCCCGGGTGAGGTCGCGCTCCGGCTTGCTATCCGCCCCGACGATGGCCTTTTCCAACACCTCACGCGTGTGCTTGGGCAGGCGGCGAAAGTCCAGCTGTTCGGTCTCGATGCGCGAGCGCCCGTGCGGCCCGGCGAAGAAGGCCTCGATGAAGGCCACGGCATCCTCCTGCGCCATCGCCTCAATACATTGCAGCGGGCTGCAGACGTTCACCCCGTTCATGCTGCCCAGCGCCTTAGGCCGTGCCCGCCGGCTGCGAAAATACGTGCTCGATGCCATCGTTCCTGCGCGCAGAAAATAAAGTGGGTAGGTCAGCTCTTGGCCAAGATATTGCTGAGCTGCGGAATAGCCGTCCAAGGCTGAGTCCGGCCAACGCCGTGAGACGACTTCAGCGAGCTCGCGCGGCGTTGGCACCGCAGATAAGTACAGACCGCGACAAATCTTGATTGCTCGGCCGTTAGCAGCGCGGCGAGTCCCCGCGCGTCCCTCGAAAATCTCCATGTGCCCCCGATGAGTACGGTTCTAACAATTAAGCCCCCAGAAACCGCTGTTTTCGGCCCCCTATTTGATCGAATCGTACGTCACGAATGAGGAGTTGTCGCGGTGACAAAGAAAAAGGACGTTTCGATCAACTAAGGCCTCTCAAACCCTTGGTTTTGGGCCCCTATTTGATCGAAACGTCCCTCAACGTGCGGACCGTGGCGGCTTACTTGAAGCGAGCCTTAGCCTCTTCGAGGATCTTCTCTGCCTCAGCCTTGTCTCCCCAGCCGGAGCCGGTAACTTCCTTGTTCGGCTCCAGGTCCTTGTAGCGGGTGAAGAAGTGCTCGATCTCGTCCTTGATGTGCTGCTCTACATCGTTGATGTCCTGGTAGCGCTCCCAGCGCGGGTCATCGACGACGGCGAGCAGCTTGTCGTCGCCACCGGCCTCGTCGGTCATCTTGAACACGCCGAGGACGCGAGCCTCAACGACAACGCCCGGGAAGACCGGCTCCGGGAGGATGACCAGCGCGTCCAACGGGTCACCGTCCTCACCCAGGGTGTGGTCGATGAAGCCGTAGTCAGCCGGGTAGGCCATCGGGGTGAACAGGTAGCGGTCGAGGTGGACCTTGCCGGTCTCGTGATCGATCTCGTACTTGTTGCGGGAGCCCTTTGGGATCTCGATGGTTACTTCAACGCTCACGGCTGAATCCTCCATAACTAATAGGTTGGCATGTGCTCCGCTTAGTCTACCGCGCTAGTCTAAAGGGCGATGAAAGCTAAGCATGTCTGGTGGAGTACTGCGGCCCTCGTCACGGCGGGAGCCGTGGCGGCGACGGCCGCCTTGGGCGTAGAAATCCAGCGCACCTACGATCACCTGGACCACGGCCAGCCCTATAAACAGGAAGAACCCACAACACTGGTCCAGCCCGTCGAGCCCGGTGATATCGACGCCGCCGCGCTCAAAGCCAGGTTGGATGAGCTAGGCAAGGACAAGGCTCTAGCCACTTTCGGCGGGCAGATCATCGACACCACCACCCAGGACGTGCTGTGGGAGCGCGAGCCCGCAAAGCCGCTGACCCCGGCCTCCGCCACCAAGGTCCTCACCCTCGCCGCGGCTACGCTCAAGCTCGACGAAGAAGAGCGCCTGACCACCGAAGTGGTCGCAGGTGAGCACGAGGGCGAGATCGTTATCAAGGCCGCCGGCGATGTCTGGCTGACGGACGAGCGCCTCGATGAGCTGGCGGAACAGATTCAGCAGAAGATGGATACCGTCACGCGGGTCTCCATCGACACGTCCATCTGGGCCGGGCCCGACCAGGCACCGGGCTGGGATGATGACAATATTGACGGCGGTTTCGTCGCCCCCATCCAGCCGGCCATGCTCTACGGTGGGCGCATTGGGGAGAAGACCGGCGACGTTCCGCGCTCCCACGAGCCGGCCCTCGACGTCGCCCGCGCGTTGGCCTCCCGCCTGGGAACCGACAAGGCGGACACGAGCTCAGCGCCCGAGAACACCGAGGTCATCGCAGCTACAGAATCTGAGCCGTTGGCTTTGCGCGCCCAGGAAGCGGTGAAGGATTCCGATAACGTCATGGCGGAGGCCATCGCCCGCGAGCTGGCCGTCAGCCAGGGCGCGGAAGCAAGTTTCGAGGGCGCCACGAAAACCATGCTCGACGTGCTTAAAGGCCACGGCATCGACATCAGCGACATCACCCTCAAAGACGGTTCCGGCCTGTCCCGCGATAACCGCATCCCCGCCGACGTACTCGCCCACATCATGGACCAGGCCGTAGCCACCGAGGAGCTGCGCCCGCTGTTGGGCTACCTGCCCCTCGCCGGCGGTGAGGGCACGCTCTACCAGCGCTACCCCGATTCGCCGGCCCGCGGGTACGTTCGCGCCAAAACCGGCACCCTCACGGGAACCTCCGCGCTGACCGGCACCGCCCAGGGCCAGTCGGGTCGCGTGTACGCCTTCGCCTTCTTAGTCAACGACGGCGAAGTCACCTCCGCCCGCCAAGCCCAAGATGCTCTCGCCGCTGCCCTCCATGACTTCTAAGAAACCTTTTTGGCCGCGCAGAAGCCCCAACTTTTTGGCGTGCCGCGTCGCCGCCCGCGCCGTGGTCGGTGAGCAGCCACGCGCCATCGCCGTGGGCTTGTCCGGCGGGGCCGATTCCTTGGCGCTGACCGCCGCTCTCGTGGCCGAAGGACACGAGGTGACAGCGCTCTGCGTCGACCACGGCTTACAGGAAGGCTCGGCCGCGCAGGCGCGCCGGGCTGCCGAGCAGGCCCGCGCCTTGGGGGCGGGGGCGGAGGTGTTGCGGGTGGACGTCGGCAAGCAAGGCTCCGTGGAGGCCGAAGCCCGCGCCGCCCGGTACCGTGCCTTCGCGCCCTGGGGTGAGGTGGCGGTGGCGCATACCGCTGATGACCAGGCCGAAACCCTGCTGCTGGGTGCCCTGCGGGGGAAGGTCGCGGGCATGCGCGAGCGCTCCGAGGTGGAGGGCGTGCGCGTTGTGCGCCCCCTGCTGAGCGTGCGCCGCGCCCAGACCGAGGCCGCCTGCGCGGAGCTGGGGCTGGAGGTCTGGCAGGACCCCCAGAACCAGGACCGAGCCTTCCGCCGCGTGGCCCTGCGCCGCGAGCTCCTCCCGCGGCTGCAGGAGATCGTGGGCGGTGACCCCGTCCCGGCCTTAGCCCAGGCAGCCCACGACGCCGCGCTTGACGACGTCCTCCTCAGCACCCACCCCACCACCGACTGCGCCGAGCTGGCCGTTCTCCCAGAACCGAAGCGCCGCCGGGCGATCGCTGCGTGGCTGCGCGAGGAGGGAATAGAGGTTACGCGCGAGGCGGTGCGCGGCATCGATGCCCTGTGCACGCAGTGGCATGGCCAAGGCCCCGTCGCCGTCCGTGGGGAAAAGAAAGGTACAAGGTTGGAAGTCGCACGCGTTGGTGGCAAACTGTCACTATTGCCTCGGTCAGCAAAGGAGCGCTCACGTGCACGATAACCATGATTTAGCCGTCCCCGCCCATCCTTATGGAGAGGACATCAAAAACGTTCTCATCACCGAAGACGATCTTCAGGCGCGCATCCAAGAGATGGCGGATCGCGTGTCCAAGAAATACAGCAATGCCGACGATGACCTCATCTTGGTCTGCGTGCTCAAGGGCGCGGTCTTCTTCCTGACGGATTTCGCCCGCAAGCTGGCTATCCCGTCCCAGCTGGAGTTCATGGCGGTCTCCTCTTACGGCAACTCGGCCTCCTCCTCGGGGGTTGTGCGCATTCTGAAGGACTTGGACCGCGATATCGAGGGCCGCGATGTGGTCATCGTGGAGGACATCATTGATTCCGGCCTGACTTTGTCGTGGCTTATCCGTAACCTGCAGGGCCGCCAGCCACGATCCCTTGAGGTGGTCACCCTGTTGCGCAAGCCAGAGGTGGTTAAGGCAGAGCTTGACCTGTTCGATGTAGGCTTCGATATCCCCAACGAGTTTGTCGTGGGGTATGGCCTGGATTTTGCCGAGCGCTACCGTGACCTGCCCTATGTAGGTACGCTGCATCCGGCGGTCTACAGCAACGATTAATCTTTATTCTTGTCCGGCGCTTTAAGCCGCAATTGTGCAAGGTAGTTAATGAAAAACAAGAACATCATCCGCTACGGCTCCATCGCGGGCCTGGTTCTCATCCTGCTGTACGCATTCACGTTCTTTACCAACGATGCCCGCAGCTTCAAGCAGGTGGACACTTCGGTGGCCATGGAGCAGCTGACCTCCAAGAACGTCGAGGAAGCGCAGATCGACGACCGCGAGCAGCAACTGCGCCTCAAGCTCAAGAAGCCGGTGACGGTGGAAGAGCAGGAGGGCATCGAGGAGGTCATTGCCAAGTACCCGGCACGCGCCTCCGAGCAGGTCTTTAACGCGGTCAAGGACTCCGGTGCTGAGAAGTACCAAACGAAGGTCACGCAGGATTCCTTCATCGGCTCGATGATTAGCTTCCTGTTGCCGATGCTGCTGCTCTTCGCGCTGTTGTTCTGGATGATGTCGCGCATGCAGCAGGGCGCTGGCGGCATGTTTGGCATTGGCGGCTCCAAGGCCAAGGAGCTGACCAAGGATATGCCGACCAACACCTTCGCGGATGTGGCCGGTGCGGACGAGGCCGTGGATGAGCTGCAGGAAATCAAGGACTTCCTCGATGATCCGGAGCGCTACCACGCCCTCGGCGCGAAGATCCCGCGCGGCGTACTTCTCTACGGCCCGCCGGGCACCGGTAAGACCTTGCTGGCCCGTGCCGTGGCGGGCGAGGCCGGTGTGCCCTTCTACTCCATTTCTGGCTCCGACTTCGTGGAGATGTTCGTCGGCGTCGGTGCCTCCCGCGTGCGCGACCTGTTCAAGCAGGCGAAGGAAAATAGCCCGTGCATCATCTTCGTTGATGAGATTGATGCCGTGGGCCGCCAGCGCGGCTCCGGTACCGGCGGTGGACACGATGAGCGCGAGCAGACCCTCAACCAGCTGCTCGTGGAGATGGACGGCTTCGGTGACCGTGAGGGAGTCATCCTCATCGCCGCTACCAACCGCCCGGACATCCTGGACCCGGCGCTGCTGCGCCCGGGCCGCTTCGACCGCCAGATCCCGGTGACCAACCCGGACCTGGCCGGCCGCGAGCAGATCCTGCGCGTGCACGCCAAGGACAAGCCGTTGGCCAAGGAGGTCGACGTGGCGCAGCTGGCCAAGCGCACCGCCGGCATGTCCGGCGCGGACCTGGCCAACGTGCTCAACGAGGCTGCCCTGCTCACCGCCCGTATCGGCGGCAACGTCATTACCTATGACGCGCTGGAGGAGGCCACCGACCGCGTCGTCGGCGGCCCGCGCCGCCAGGGCAAGATCATTTCCGAGCATGAAAAGAAGGTCACCGCCTACCACGAGGGCGGTCATACCTTGGCCGCCTGGGCGCTCAAGGACATTGAGCGCGTCTACAAGGTCACCATCCTGGCCCGCGGCCGCACCGGCGGCCACGCCATGACCGCGCAGGAAGATGACAAGGGCATGTATACCCGCGATGAGCTCTTCGCGCGCCTCGTCTTCGCCATGGGTGGCCGTGCCGCTGAGGAGCTGGTCTTCGGCGCACCGACCACCGGTGCTTCCTCCGATATCGAGCACGCCACCAAGATTGCGCGGTCCATGCTTACTGAGTACGGCTTCTCGCCGGATCTAGGCACCGTCAAGTACGGCAAGGAGCAGGGCGATCCCTTCAGCCAGATGGGTGGCGGCGGGACCATCGACTACTCCGATGCCATTGCCGCCAAGATTGATGAGCAGATGGCTTACCTCTTGGACCGCGCGCACCAGCAGGCCTATGACATCCTGTCCGAGCACCGCGACTACCTGGATAAGCTCGCCGAGATGCTCCTGGAGAAGGAAACCCTGCGCCGCCCGGACCTCGAGGGCATCTTCGAGGGCATCGAGCCGCGCGAGGCTTTCGACGTTTTCCCGAACGAGGACGCTCGCTTCCCGCGCCAGGCCGGCCGCGAGCCGGTAAAGACCCCGGTCGAGCTTGCCCAGGAGCGCGGCGAGGAGCTGCCGAAGCGCATGACGCTTCTCGACGCCTCCCGTGCCGCCCGCGAGCGCCGCCACGCGGAGCTCGAACGCGCGAAGGAAAACGGTGACGAGGCCGCCGCCGCGACATCGGAGGCATCGGTCGAGGAGATTGGCTTCAGCTTCGGCCAGCACGCGGGTGACTACGTGGATCCGGAGAAGGGCAATACCTTCTTCGGCGAGTCCGATATCACCGAGCCCACCGGTCGCGAGCTCAGCGCAGACGAAGCGGTCAGCGATGGGGCGCAGGAAGAAACTGTTGCCCCAGAACAGGCTGACCCCAGCCACGAGGACACCCAAGAGATTCCGCGTGTGCCGGATGCCGCCGCATCGCAGCCAGAATCCCAGCCCCAACCAGAACACCAGCCGCAGCCACGCGAACCGGAACGCCGCGGCCGCCACGCCAAGCCGGAGGAGCACGCCTGGGGCGCTCCCGGCTGGGGAGAACATGAACACCGCAACAACCCGTACAAGGATGGCGACACCAATGAGCGATAACATCCCGGCGCAGCGCGACTTCGACCACGAGCGCGCCGAAGCAGCCATCCGCGAGCTGCTCATCGCAGTGGGCGAGGACCCCGACCGCGAGGGCCTGCGCGAGACCCCGGCCCGCGTGGCCCGCGCCTATGCCGAGGTCTTCGCAGGTCTCCACCAGGACCCGACTGAGGTCCTGCACAAGACCTTTGCCGAGGAGCACCAAGAGCTCGTCCTCGTGCGCGATATCCCCATCTATTCCACCTGCGAGCACCACCTCGTGCCCTTCTACGGCACGGCGCACATCGGCTATATCCCTGGCTCCGACGGCCACGTCACCGGCCTGTCCAAGCTGGCTCGCCTGGCGGACATGTACGCAAAGCGCCCGCAGGTCCAGGAGCGCCTCACCAGCCAGATCGCCGATGCGCTGGTGGAGGTCCTCCACGCGCAGTCCGTCATCGTCGTCATCGAGTGCGAGCACCTGTGCATGGCCATGCGCGGTATCCGCAAGCCGGGGGCGACCACGACGACATCCGCGGTGCGCGGCGGATTCAAGAAGAATGCGGCCTCCCGCGCGGAGGTCATGAGCCTGATTAGGAGCTAGCAGCAATGGCAGTCAGTGATCTCACCGTTCCCGGCCGCACGCTGGTCATGGGCATCGTCAACGTCACGGAGGATTCCTTCTCCGACGGCGGGCGCTGGATTAATGTCGACGACGCCATCGCGCACGCCCGGCACTTGGTGGCCTCTGGAGCGGACATGATTGATGTGGGCGGCGAGTCCACCCGCCCGGGTGCGGTGCGTGTCGCGGCCGAAGAGGAAGAGCGCCGCGTCGTGCCCGTCATCAAGGCGCTGCGCGAGGAGGGGATTAAGACCTCCGTGGACACGATGAGGGCCTCGGTTGCTCAAGCCGCTGCGGAGGCCGGCGTGGACATGATCAATGACGTCTCCGGAGGTGCGGCCGACCCGCACATGTACCGCACCATGGCCGAAACCGGCCTGCCGGTCTGCCTCATGCACTGGCGCACCGTCCAGTTCGGCTCGGCCGCCGGTGTGGCCGACCACGGCGGGGATGTGGTGCGCGATGTCCACGAGTCCCTGGCGAAGCTCGCCGATAACGCGCTGCAGGCCGGTGTTAGCCACGACAACATCGTTGTTGACCCGGGCCTGGGTTTTGCCAAGTCCCCGCAGGATAACTGGGCTTTACTCAAGGCTCTGCCGGAGTTCCTCCAGGGCGAATTCCCGCTGTTGGTGGGTGCGTCCCGCAAGCGTTTCCTCGCCGCCATCCGGGAGGATCGCGGTGCCGAGTCCAGCCCGCTGCTCGCGGATCCGGCCACCGCCGCCGTGACTGCCATCTCCGCGCAGATGGGTGCGTGGGGCGTGCGCGTGCACGAGGTGGAAGTCTCGCGCGATGCCGTGGATGTCGCCGCGGCCTGGAACGCGGGCGCGGCCTACACCGGCGGCGCGCATGCCTCCGGCAGCTACGCCAACGGCGCGGACGGCGGAACAGTGGTGTCCACTTCTTTGGGAAAGGCATAAAACATGGCGGATCGCATCGAACTCACCGGCCTGGAGTGCTTTGGCTACCACGGAGTCTTCGAGGAAGAGAAAAAGACGGGGCAGCCCTTCATCGTGGACGTCACCTGTTGGTTGGACACCGCGGGAATCGGGGATGACCTGTCCCGCACGGTGAACTACGCCGAGCTTGCCGACGTCGCCGCAGACATCGTCGAGGGCCCCTCCCGGGACCTTATCGAGACGGTGGCTGAAGAAGTTGCTGAGACCGCGATGCAGCGCTTTGAGATTCTCCACGCCATCGAGGTGACCATTCATAAGCCAAAGGCGCCCATCCCGCGCACCTTCGCGGACGTGGCAGTGGTGGCCCGCCGCTCCCGGAAGAGGATGGCAGGCTAATGCGCGCCGTGCTGTCCATCGGCTCCAACATGGAGGATCGCCGCGCGCTGCTGCAGACCGTCTTTGACGAGTTTGCTGAGGAGACCGTCGCTGCCTCTCCAGTCTTTGCCACCCCGCCGTGGGGCGTGACCGACCAAGATGAATTCCTCAACGCGGTGCTCATCGTGGACGTGGACTGCACCCCGCTGGAGCTGCTGCGCCGCGGCCAGAAGCTGGAGGAGGCCGCTGAGCGTGTGCGGGTGCGGCACTGGGGTCCTCGCACCCTGGACGTGGACATCGTACAGATAGACGGCGTGACCTCCGAAGATCCGGAACTTACTCTGCCGCACCCTTATGCTCACGAGCGGGCCTTCGTGCTCGTGCCGTGGTTGGCCGCGGATGAGCACGCGGAGCTCAACGGCACCCCGGTGCGCGAGCTCATCGCCGACCTCGATGAGGACGAGGTCGCTGCGGTGAAGGAACTGGGGGAGTAATGACGAGGACGTCGATCGGCGCGCTTGTCGGCACCGCCCTCTTCGTGGCTGCGGCGGCTGCCATCCTCACCACCCGCTTTTATGGCTCCATGCTGGCCATTCCGGCAACCGTATCGATTTCTCTGTGGGCTATGGCGCTGGTGTGCGTGCTGTTGACGCTCAAGGTGCGCGGTGCCAAGGAGGACGAGCACGGTATCGGCCTGGATAACTCGCAGCTCAATCCCATGACCATCGCGCAATTCCTGCTTGTCGGCAAAGCCTCGGCGTGGACCGGGGCCATCGTGGGCGGGGCCTATGCTGGCATGGCGGTCTACGTGGTGCCGCGCGCCGGTGAGCTCGTCGCTGCGGCTGGTGACCTGGCCGGGGTGGTGTCTTCGGCGCTGGGCGGTGCCGCGATGTGTGTTGCCGGAGTGGTGTTGGAGCGACACTGCGAGGTGCCACCTCCAACTGATGGGGCACAAGCGGTAAGTTAGTGGGCATGACGAGCCCGCACCACGCCCCTGATCCCCAGTACGAGTCGGCCCCGGATGATCGCCCGACCACCCAGTTTTCTGCGCAGCCGGACTCTCAGCCACCGACAACGGCGGAGTCTTCCCAGGACGGTTCGAAGACGGATGCTGGTTCTATTGGGCTTATCATCCTCGTCATCCTCGCGGTCATCGCCAGCCTGGTCATGTTGATTTCGGGTTCGGCGAACGCACTGAAGATTGCCCTGCTGGCTGCCCTGTGGGCCGCGGTGTTGGGCTTCTTCTTGGTGGTGCGCTATCGCCGTCAGGCCCATGAGGCCAAGGAGCTTCTGGCGGTGGAGCGCGCCCATGCCGCATCCACCTTGACCGCTTCCGGTGCTTCGAGCGCGGATAACAGCAAGGTCCTGGCGGAGATCCGATCGGAGCTGGAAGCCATCCGCACCCAGATCGAGGAGATCTCCGGGCGCGAGTGGGTCTACGAGCCGGCCGCCCTGTATGCGGAGGCTCGCCGCATCCAGGAGCTGGAGCGCAAGGCTGGCGGCGCTGGCGTGGATGAGCGCGGCGATGCCCCCAACGTGAACTTCACCCAGAAGTCCGGCGGCGCGCCGTCTGCCGACGCCGTCGCAGGCCGCCTCGGCTCGCAGCCGACCCACCCGGTGAGCAACCCGCTGGACAATCTGCTGGCGGATAACGCCCGTGCCAACGCCCAGCAGCCGGCGGCGAAGCCAGCCGCGAAGCCTGCTCAGCAACCCACGCAGAAGCCAGCCGAGCAGCCCGCCGGGAAACCCGCAGATCAGCAGGGCACCCGCCCAGCACCATCGGCCTTCGGCGCGCCGCAGCCTTCTCAGAACCGTCCCTCGGCGTTTCGCCCAGTGACCGAAACACAGCCTCAGCCGCAGGCGGCACAGCAGAAGCCGCAGCCGAAGCCTCAACCCCAGCCGAAGACTGAGAAGCCACAGCCCCAGCCAAAGGCACCGGAGTTCAAGACCGATAGCTTCCAGGCCGTGCAGTGGAACCAGGGTGCCGCGGGCGGGCAGCACGTCAAGGAGAACTCTGCCCCGGCCCAGCCGCACCACCGCCACCGCAAGCCGGAGGCAGACACCGCACAGACCAGCACCCGTGGCCGCCGCCGCAGCGATGAGCACCGCGAGGGCGCGGTCTCCGTGGCGGAGCTCATGGCACGCCGCAAGCGTCAGCAGGAACAGCAGAACAAGGGCGACAAGAAGTAGATGAAGGCACCACGCATGCGGGTGGCGGTCTGGGGTAGCTCCCGGGCCGGCCTTAACTTCGCGCGACGCCTCGAGTGGGCGGGCCATACCATCGAGAGCCTTGAGGACCCCGCCCAGCTGGACCGCTTCGATGCGCTGATTCTCGCCGCGACGGCGAGGGAGCTGGAGGGGGCAGTGGGGGACGTCGAAAAGCACGTGCGCCCCAAGCAAATCGTCATCCACACCTCATTGCTGGCTGGGGTGGAAGCCCTTGATGAGCTGGAAACGCGCGGGTGCCTGACGATTGCCGCAGCTCCCCTGGGCGACTCCTACGCGGTGGGCACCCTCGATGAGGTGGCGGAGACCGTCATTGGGTTGCTGCTCTCGGAGATTCACCAAACTGCAGAAACGGTGCCGGCGGCACAACGTGCCGAGCGAGCCGCGCGGTTGTACTACGCGGAGATGCTCGGTGAACTCAGCGCGTGGGCGGCGCTTAAGGCGGGGATTATCGAAGATTTTATGGGCAGTTCCTTCGACCTTGACGCTGGCGACATCATCGATGCTTACCCCGCCGCCGTGGAGCTGGGCATGGCGCGCAACTACCGCGACGTCGCCCGCATGGTGGGTGAGAAGAAGAACATGGAAGAACTGGAACTGTGGGCAGTAAGAAAGGAAGCGCCGTGGCAGAGCAACTCCTAGTGGAGGACAACGAGCGCATCCGCATGGTCGGCAGCGCCTACCGCAAGACCGGCAAGCGCGTAGTGCTGGTGCCACTCGGCCGCGATATTCACGCCGGGCACCTGGCACTCGTGCAGGCAGCACAACGCGTGCGCGGTGGCATCGTGGTCGTGGCAGTGGACCCGGAGACGGACATCTCTTCCCTCGATGGGGTTGATGTGGTGTGGCGCTACGACCAGCAGAGTCAGCGCACGCGGGTCCTTGCACCCGACCACGGCATGGAGGACGTGAGCGCGGAGCTGACCCGCATTGTGGCGCTGACCTGCGCGCTGGGTCCCAGCGATGTGTTCATGGGGGAGAAGGACTACGAGCTGCTCGTGGCCACCCAGCAGGCCTTTACGGACCTCCACATTGCGGCGCGTGTGCAGGGCGTGCCCTCGGTGCGTATGCCCGATGGGGTGGTGATGAGCCTGCGCAATGCCGACGTCGCACCGGAGGCCCGTGAGCAAGCCAGCGCCTTGTCAGCGGCACTCACCGCCGGTGCGTACGCGGCGGAATCCGGGGCCGAGGAAGTCGTGCGCGTGGCACGTGAGGTGTTGGCTGCCGCGGGCGTGGAACCGGAGTACGTGGAGCTGCGCGGGCGCGACCTGGGTGAGGCCCCCGCAGAGGGCGATGCCCGCCTCTTTATCGCCGCCACCGTGGGTGGGGTGCGGCTCATCGATAACGCGGGCGTGCCGTTGGGAATTGGGTTCCGAAACTTAGAACAGCGCGGATAAAAGTCTGTGGCGCAGGTCTCCACCAGCTAGGTTGGAGACATGAAGATTGGAATTCTGGGAGCCGGCGCCATCGGCGGATACTTTGGCGGAAAACTGAAAGCAGCGGGCCACGACGTCGCCTTCGTCGCTCGCGGTGAGACCTTGCGGGTGCTGGGGGAGACGGGCGTGACGCTGATCGACGCCCACGCGGAACCCACCACCACCGAGGTCATAAAGGTCCCGGCTGCCCACACCTTTGCTGAGGTCAAAGAACTCTTGGGCGGATTGGACGTGGCGATTATCGCGTCGAAGGCGCTGCCGGGCAACGAGACCTTTGGAAGCGCGGAGGACCGCGAGGCGCTGCAGGGAATCCCGGTGGTGACCACGCACAACTCGGTCGAGATTCCGTACTTGGCGGCCGAGGAATTCGGGGAGGAAAACATCCTCGCCGGTGTCGCTCGCGTCTATGCCACGCGCCTGGCGCCGGCACGGATCAAGCGCAACCCAGGGCCTTTGGCTTTGGCTTTCGGACCGCTAAGTGCCGATGCGCCGGAGTCCCTGCGCCGCACGGGCGAGGAACTGGCGGCGGCGCTGAAGGAGTCTGGGGCTTCCAGCAAGTTCCATGACGCCGCGCTTGTCGACGTTTGGTCGAAAGCCATGTTCGTTACCCCGACAGGAACTCTGGGCGCCTTGGTGGATAAACCGATTGGTTACCTCTGCCAGGAAATCCCCGGCCAGCTTGAGGCATTCATGCGGGAAGTCGAGGCCGTCGGGCGCGCACTCGGCGTGAAGCTGCCGGAGAACGTGGTGGAACAGACCATGGAGTTCGCCCGCCAGCAGCACCCGGACAGTACGTCCTCGATGCAGCGCGATATCAAGGAGGGGCTTCCCAACGAATTAGACGCCCAGGTCGGAGCGATCCGACGCATGGGCGTCAAAGCTGGCGTTGCAACCCCGTTGTGGGACTTTGCACAGGAGGTGCTGGAGGCGCAGCTGCGCACCGCCTAAGAGTGCGCACTACGCAACGTCGGTGCCTTATTCGGTACCGATCTTGCCGCCCTTCTTCCACACCACAACCACGGCCGGGCGCGGGGTGGACTTACCGCCATCAGGCCAGTGGGAGGTGGCGTTGTCGAAGGTGGCGTCATCAGACTCGCCCGGGTGCTGAACGTTGACCATGACGCGGTCATCGTCGACGATCGGGCCACAGGTCTCCGCGCCCGCCGGGACGGTGAGGAAGCACTTGAGCTCGCCGCGGGTCTCGCCCTCGGTGGTCACGGCGTAGAGGCCGTCGTTAGAGTCCAGCGCGTTGCCGTCAGTGGAGATCCACAGGTTGCCGTGGTTGTCGAAGGCCAGGTTATCCGGGCAGGAAATCGGGGAGACCTTCTCCTTATCAAAGCCACCGAAGTAGGTGCTGGCCTCACGCGGGTCACCACAGACCAGGAAGAGGTTCCAGGTGAACTTCTCGCCGGCGTGGTCATCCTCGAGCTCCATGACCAGGCCGTTCTTGTTCTCCTTGACCGGAGCCCATTCCTTGGCGTCTTCCTTGTTCTTCTTAGCGTTCTCGCCGGTGGCGCCGCGGTACTTATTGTTGGTCAGCGCGATGTAGACCTTCTCGGTCTCCGGATGAACCTCAACGTCCTCCGGGCGGTCCATCTTGGTGGCGCCCACCTTATCGGCGGCCTCACGGGTAAAGACGGCGACTTCTTCGGCGGACATGCCGTCCACGTGGGACTCGAACTTGTTGTTCTCCGTATCGGAGGTCAGCAGCTTGACCCACTCACCGGTGCCGTCGAAAGCACCGTCCTCCGGCAGGACGCCGGAGCCGTCGATTTCCTTCTCCGGGGAGTTGCCCTCCATCTTGGCCACGTACAGGGTGCCGTGGTCCAGGATGGTCATGTTGTGCTTCAGGTCGCCCTCCTTGTACTTCTTGGAGGAGACGAACTTGTAGACGTACTCGAAGCGGGAGTCATCGCCGGAGTAGCAGACCACGGTGCCATCCTTGGTGATGTGGATGTTGCCGGCCTCGTGCTTGAAGCGGCCCACAGCGGTGTGCTTAATCGGGGTGGACTTCGGGTCCAGCGGGTTGATCTCCACGAGCCAGCCAAAGCGGTTCGGCTCGTTCGGCTCCTTGGTCACGTCGAAGCGGTCATCGTACTTTTCCCACTTACGCTCGGACGGGCCCTCCTCGATGCCGAAGCGCTTGAGGGATTCAGCGGCCTTCTCATCCTTGACATCGCCACCGGCGAAATACTGGTCGAAGTTCTCTTCGCCAGAGAGCATGGTGTTCCACGGGGTCACGCCACCGGAGCAGTTGTTGAGGGTGCCCAGGACCTTCTCACCCTTCGGGTCGGCGGAGGTCTTCACCAGGTCGGTGCCCTTAGCGGGGCCCACCAGGGTGAACGGGGTGGTAGCGGTAATGCGGCGGTTGAGCGGGCCGAACTCGCGCTTGAGTTCGCCGGAGCCCTTCACCTTGGAGACCTCGAGGATGGTGTGGCCGTGGCCAGCCCAACCGATCTTTACCTGCTCCTCGGTAGGGTTCTCCGGGTCGTAGTCCGGGAACATCATCGGCTCGGTGGTGTACTCGTGCGAGCACATGTAGATCATGCGGTTCTTGTCATCCGGGTGCTCGATGAGGCCGGCGAAGTCATTGTTGAAGCCGAACTGCTTCTCCGCATCCGCGGCAGTCTGGTTGTTGACGTCGAATTCCGGCGCGCCCTCGATGACCGGGTCACCCCAGGCAATCAGGACGGACTGCTCATAACCCTTGGGGATGACGACCTCATCCTTGGTGTTGGCCTCCACGGCTTCAAAGTGCATGCCCTCGGCGGAGGTGAGCTCGATGTCAGAGCCCTTGACCTCGCTGGTCTTGTTGGAGGAGCTGCCAGCCGCAGACCCGTTGTCATCCGGCGCGGCACACGCAGCCAGCGCAGAGGAGCCACCGACGGCGACGACGGCCAGACCACCGGCGCGCAGAGCAGTGCGGCGGGAGAACTGGTCACCAAAGTAAGGGTTATCGGAGGTGTTCTCGCACTCGCCGAAGCAGGCATTACCGCACTTGTAGGTGCAGGTAAGAGAAGAACGAGAAGAGGTAAACATGTTAGCCAAGAGATTGCGGCCGTTGAGTGTCATGAAAATATGCTCCAAAAATCGAACTCGTTGGTTGCGCGGGGATGTCGCAACGGACGCACTGAGTTAATACGGTTGAGATGGCCGCGCGGTTGATGCTGTCTAACGGCTAGATGAACACTCTGTGAACCGGGATCGCGCCAGCGTATGGGGATCGACTACCCTAGACAACCGTGAGCGAGAAGAAGAATACTGAAGTTACTGACGTCCCCGAGCAGCTGCGCATCCGCCGCGAGAAGCGCGCCCGACTGTTGGAGTCCGGCACCGAGCCTTATCCGGTGACCGTGGACCGCACGATCTCCCTGCGGGATCTCCGCCAGCAGTTCCAGGTCGTTGCAGAGGGCGAAGAGCCGGCCGCGGAAGAGGGCGTCACCTACCTCAGCGCGGGTGAGGAGACTGACGTCGAGGTAGCCATCGCCGGCCGCCTTATCTTCATGCGTAATACCGGCAAGCTCTGCTTTGCCACCTTGCAGGATGGTGATGGCACCCAGGTACAGGCCATGCTGTCGCTGGCGGAGGTAGGGGAGGAGCGCCTCGCCGCGTGGAAGTCTGACGTTGACCTGGGTGATTTCATTTCCGTACGCGGCCGCGTCATTGCTTCGCGCCGCGGCGAGCTCTCCGTCATGGCTTCCGAGTGGACCATGGCGGCGAAGTCCTTGCGCCCGCTTCCGGTTTCCTTCGCTGACATGAACGAGGAAACTCGCGTGCGCCAGCGCTACAACGATCTCATCGTGCGCGAGGAGGCCCGCAAGAATGCCATGACCCGCGTGAAGGTCATGCGTGCGTTGCGCAACTACCTGGAGGATCAGGGCTTCGTGGAGATCGAAACCCCGATGCTGCAGACCATCCACGGTGGTGCGGCGGCCCGCCCGTTCGTAACCCACTCCAATGCCCTGGACATCGACCTCTACCTGCGCATCGCTCCGGAGCTCTTCCTGAAGCGCGCTGTCGTCGGCGGCATTGACCGCGTCTTTGAAATCAACCGCAACTTCCGCAACGAGGGCGTTGACCGCTCCCACTCCCCGGAGTTCGCCATGCTGGAGACCTACGAGGCATGGGGCGACTACAGCGACTGTGCTCGCACCATTCGCGAGTCCATCCAGTCGGTGGCCCGCGCAGTCTTCGGTTCCACCACCGTCACCCTGGCGGATGGCACGGAGTATGACCTCGGCGGCGAAGAGTGGCCGGAGATTGAAATGTACCCCTCCCTCAACGAGGCTCTGCAGCGCAAGTTCCCCGGCCAGCCGGAAGTGACCATCGACTCCACCGTCGAGGAGCTCAAGGCGATTGCCGACGTCATCGGGCTCGACGTCCCGAAGAACGGCGGCTGGGGCCACGGCAAGCTGGTGGAGGAGATCTGGGAGGTGCTCTGCGAGGACCAGCTCGAGGGCCCGATCTTTGTGAAGAACTTCCCGGTTGAGACCTCCCCGCTGACCCGCCAGCACCGCTCCCAGCCGGGCGTGACGGAGAAGTGGGACCTGTACGTGCGCGGCTTCGAGCTGGCCACGGGCTACTCGGAGCTGGTGGATCCCGTAATCCAGCGCGAGCGCTTCGAGGACCAAGCCCGCCTTGCCGCCGGCGGTGATGAGGAAGCCATGGTGCTGGATGAGGACTTCCTCGCCGCCATGGAGCAGGGCATGCCGCCGACAGCCGGTGCTGGCATGGGCATGGACCGCCTGCTCATGGCGCTGACCGGCCTGGGCATCCGCGAGACCGTGCTCTTCCCGATCGTGAAGCCGGAGCACTAGTTTCTCCTAGCCTTGTTATGTCCATGGACTTTTTGGACACGGAGTCC